>WQYA01000026.1 GCA_009781495.1 Cystobacterineae bacterium | reverse complement strand
GTGAAGGGGGGGCTAACTGCAATGCCCCAACCCCGGTAGGGGGCCTCGCAGAGCCCCGGAGGGTGTTTTTTTGGTTACTTTTTTGTCACACAAAAAAGTGACTCGCCGGGAGGCGAAACCTACTGCGCCCGCGCAGCGGAGACGGCCGGGCCGCAGGCCCAAGACGCAGCGGAAACAGCCGGGCCGCAGGCCCAGCAATAAAAACCCCGCCCGGGAGGGCAAAAAAACCGTTTTAAAAAACCGCCGGGCCGCAGGCCCAACACAAGGCGCCTAAAAAAACAATGCCGCCCGCAATGGACGCTATTGGCATATGGACGACACTATGAGCGGGGCCACCTCAGGGAGAAAGCTTCGAGAAAGAAGTTGTCAAACCCAGAGGAATGTGTGAGGGCGCAGTTGGATGTGCGGAAAGGTTTGGAGCATATCATGAAAAAGAATGAGGTTATTATTATTTTAGGAGTGTTGTTTGCCATTGCAACAGGAGTCTATGCTTGTCTTGCAAAAAACAGGAGGCCTGAGCCGACTCCAGAATCAACCCCAAAGCCAATCGACAAGCCATTTGCTGAAGTCTCTCATTTAGAGGATAGAACTCCAGAGCTAAGCAATACTGTTTTAAATGTAGCTAACAAATATCCAAAAGCTGCGAATAAGGGGGTTGATGATTTAAAAGCAAGTGAAGACATTATCAACCATGAGCCTAATATGGCTCTAAAACCAAGTGATGAAATAATTAACAAAGCGCTTTTGGGTTATGAAAAGGCATTGGAAATCGGCATGAAAGATTATGGCGAATGGTATCATTCAGATGGATATACATTGATTGGAATCAACGGTTATCCGCTTCTCATTCGGTTTCCTACGGATATTTCTTCGATTTCTATATATCGCTATAATCAAAAAACCGGGAAATTGGTTGCTTTTCATTCCACGAACAGAGTCTCAAAGATGTTTGAAGAAGACGATTTTGTTTCACTCGAAATCAACAAAGAATGCACTGCATTGCGGGCAGTCAACAAAAAAAGGATACTCTATTATACTTTGAATGACAAGCAAGAGTTTCTTTTTGAGACGGAAATATGGCTTGGGAAGGGTGCAACTCCAACATGCTTTGGTTTATATGGGTTTGATGCATTTATTTCGGCAGAGGACAAAGCGAAGGTTGCCAAATATGGTGTGTTTTATGATTGCTTTTTAGATGTTATTAATAAATATAAATTGAAGAAACATAGGGGATTTAAGAAAGATGATATTATAAATAGATTGTAGACATAAAGATGTTTCTTTCCGCCCTCCGGGCGAGGTTGTTGCTGGGCCTGCGGCCCCGCTGTTTCTCGCCTCCGGCGGCAGTAGGTTTCGCCTACCGGCGAGTCACTTTTTTGTGTGACAAAAAAGTAACCGGCCCCCGCCCGAATGTGGTTTTTCTTCATGGCGCTCGTGGGGCAACGACCCGAAGGGTCGTTCAAAAAACACCCTCTGGGGCTCTGCGAGGCTGCGCCTCACTCGCGACCCCCTCGAACTCTTTTATCGTTCCACCCCATCATCCTGGGGCCGTAGTCGCCGTGCAAGTTTGAATTGCATCAGTGTGCCAGGTTGCAGCACCGCATCGACTGCAGCGCCGCCCGGGACCGCCGCCATCGGCGTCCCGTTCGAACAACGCTGTAGGGGACGCCGCCCTCGGCGTCCCGGGCCACAATCCACCCATCCATTCAAAACGGCACCCACCCCTATTCAACAGGCGGCATCTGCTTGAGCAACCGGTTTAATGTGCTCACCAACACGGAATGACGATGCCCTATGCCTTTGAAACCCAATTCCTTGGCCGCACGCCTAAAACGCTTTTTGAATGTCTCCAGAGTCTCTTGAATGTCGTTCAATTTTTCTATGACGACTTTCAATTTGCGATGCTCATTGTCCACACTTTGCAAATACGTCAACGCATATTGCGTGAAGGCCAGCATGCCTGAAATGCAATCCAAAAAACGGATGACGTCGCGTAATTTTCGGCTGTCTTGTTGAGGTGACTCGACTTGTTGTTCCATATTCGGCCCCGATTCAATGCAACGCATGAGGCTGCACGTGGCAGCCCAAACGAGTACGTAAACCGGACATAACGTGAAACCGGCGGACCCAGAGGCCCCTCGCGTGGGCCGCCCAATGAGGGGGCACACAAGCGAAAGCCCTAAGGCTGACGGAAACCGTGGCCTTCGCCACGTTATGTTCGGGTTACGTAACCCATATCTGTCGCGATTTTCTGCGACGCTGCAAAAGCTAACAACACCCGCCGCGACCGTCAAGCTTTGAGGCTTGGGTTGTTGTTAACGAGGGCGATGAATACGTGCTTTGTTTTGTGCCTGTACGGACAGGTTGTGGCTTTTCTGTTGCGGTGTTGTCCTCGCCGTGCAGCTAGAGTGTCCCCAAGTCATGAAGGGCCCAAGGTTGATTGAACAAAGGAAGGGGCCGCAAAGGAGGAGAGGAAAGACATGAAGAAGGACATGGCTGTTTTCGAGGGGAAAAACATTCGCCGCATCTATGACGAAGAAAAGGAAACCTGGTTTTTCTCGGTGGTGGACATTGTGCAGGTGTTGACGGAACAACCCAACTTCCAGAAAGCCCGCAAATATTGGAATAAGCTGAAGGAGCGCCTGAAAAAAGAGGGAAGTGAGTCGGTGACAAACTGTCACCGACTGAAACTAAGCGCTGAAGACGGCACGGCCTTCTTAGACAACCATAACAAGAGCGCCATATTTCGACAGGTGGCTGTCTGAAGTCAGCAGATACAAGGGCTCCGACAAGGCTTGAGCAACCAACAATCGGTCGAAGGGATCTTTATGAATGTCAGGCAACTCTCTCACTCTTGCAGCATGAGTTGCCCGTACCGGCAATTCCAAAAAACCGCTCGTTTCAATTTCGGACACGAGAAGGTGGATGTCGACGTCAAGTTTCCCGAGACCGGCCTTTATCGCCGCCTCCCAAATGCTGACGCTGCTGACAAAAACATCTTCGGCCTCCAATATCAACTCGCGTGCTGCTTGACTCAGCTTGCGGTCATCCGAAACGGACCAGAGAAAAACATGTGTGTCGAGAAGCAGGCGCATCAGCGTCCTTCGAATGCGGAGATAAAGTCGTCGGGCAAAGGCGCATTGAAGTCTTCTGCAATGCGAAGCTTGCCTTTCAACCCCCCAAAACGTCGTGTCACTTTGGCTCGCTCCATCGGCACCAGTCGCGCGGTCGGCCTTCCGGCCTTTGCAATGACAATCTCCTCGCCATTGGCCGCAGCATCTACCAGCTGAGAAAAATGTGTCTTTGCTTCATGGATATTGAGTTTCTGCATCACCAAACCTCATGGACTAAGTCTATGTTAGTCCATATTCGTTTGCTGAGCAACTCGCCCTATGAAATACCGAAGGCGAGAGCCCGCGCAAAGCCACAACACACCCCCCACCCGGGGTTGAAAAGCCTCCCCATGGACAGAAGGCTTTCTCCCCCACGGGCGGCCTTTGCTCCTATTGCTGAATGCTCAACTGCCCAATGGTTTGGACGGCGGCGTTCAAATTCGCAGGGACATTTGTCTGGCCAAAGACGTTACTCCCCCAACAACGCACTGTGCCGTTCGATTGCAAGGCGCAGGTATTTTCATTGCCTGCGGCAATAGCTACTACTGCGCTCAGGTCCGCTGGGACAGTTGTCTGGCCAGCATCACTCTTCCCCCAACAACGCACTGTGCCGTTGCTTAGCAAGGCGCAGACATGGCTATCGCCCACAGCAACAGCCACCACCCCACTCAAGTCCGTTGGAACATTTGTCTGGCCATTGTTATTCCACCCCCAACACCGCACCATGCCGTTACTCTGCAAAGCGCAGGTGTTCCAACGGCCCGCAGCAACAGCCACCACAGCACTCAAATCCGTTGGGACAGTTGACGGCTCAGAAGTGCTCCCCCAACAACGCACCGTGCCATCACTCCGCAAGGCGCAGGTGTGGTAGAGGCTCGCAGCAACAGCCACCACCGCATTCAAATCCGTTGGGACAGTTGTCTGTGCATGAGAATCCCTCCCCCAACAGCGTACCGTACCATCAGTTCTCAAGGCGCAATTATGATCCTCACCGGAAGCAATGGCTACCGCGCTCAAGTCCACTGGGACATCTGTCTGGCCGTAGCTATTGTACCCCCAACAATGCACCGTGTTGTCATTTCGCAAGGCGCAGGTGTGCATCCCCCCCGCATCAACAGCCACTACTGCGCCCAGGTCCGTTGGGACATTTGTCTGGCCATAGTTATTGGTCCCCCAACAACGCACTGTGCCGTCAGCCTGCAAGGCGCAGGTGTGGTATTGGCCCAACGCAATGCTTCCACGCAGAGTCGTGCCTCCCCAGCAGCCTCCTGAGGCGTGTGGGGTTCCTATGTTGCCAATAAGACTGCTGATGCCTGACCTCAACGGTTGACGTCCCACCATGCTGTCATTGCCCAAAACCGCCGAGGGCATGAGGCGCTCCAACGGAAACAACGACGCATCGCTCAAAACCGTTTTGAAAACATAACCAGGAGAAGTGACCGCATCTCCTATGCTGGCTTGCACCGTCCAGTTGGCGGTGTTGGTTCTCGGCACAAAATGACTGCTGCTCAAAGCACAACTGAAACCCGTGCTGGTTCCACTCACGCCTGCGGGGCAAATGGTGTCGATGAAGCCTGTGCTGCTCGCATAGCTTGCGGGTGATTGAATGCCGGGGTCGCCCGTCAACTGGATGGACGCGCAGTCACTCGCAAACGCTGCGCTGCTCAAATGAGGATGGAGGCTCGGAATTTGGCAGGTGCCCGAAGCGCCGACGTGCGTGTCGCCGCCCATGCCGATGCAGGCATAGTCGTTGGTGTCGTCACATTTGCTGTCGCCCACGCGGCACTCGGCCATGTCCTCGCAAGTGCCCGGCGCGCCGCTTTGCGTGCTGCCGCCGATGCCCACGCAGGCATAGTCGTTGGCTGTGTCACATTTGCTGTCGCCCAGACGGCATTCGGCCACGTCTTGGCAACTGCCTGCGTTGCAGCCATAGCCCGCCGCCGCACAGAAACTTCCACCGCTCGTGCAGGGAACATTCTCCGGAAGTTTGCAAGCCGCTTCATAACAAACGCCGAGGCCCTCGTCGCAGGTTGTGCCGTCGATTGTTTCTTCGCACTCACCCGGGATTGTCCCCAACTCGCAAGCGTTGAGGTGCGTGTTGCAAACCTGCGTCGCGTTGTTGCAACAGGCTGTGCCGCACTTGGTTTGGCCGGGCAGGCACTGCAAGGAAGGGTCCACTTTGGGCTCACAGCTATGATTGCTTGGGTTACAAGTGTGCGTTACGTCATTGCAGCAGCTTGTGCCGCAGGCGCTTTGGCCTGTTGAGCACCCTCCGGAGTTTGTGGGGGCGGGGTCTCCGCAAGACAGGCCTGTGGCCAAAAATACCCCTAGAGTCCACAGTTTCCATGTCTTCATTGAGTGCTTCCTTTGCAATGCAGTTTCATGTTTTCTAACTGTGGATTTTTGGGGTGCTACACATTCAAAAGCTTTTTTTTGGGGGGGCCTTTAGGCCCCTATGGCCTAGGGTGGGGTGGGTTAGTTTCAGGGAGGAAAACAGCCCGTTTTGCTTGGCTTCACCGTGTTTCGTCCGGAAATCGCCACGTGTCGTGCTCTATGCTATGCTGAATGCCTTCAGTAGCGCTGCCAAATGACGGCATTAGGCGGACGGAATGGGGGTGTTGCAAAAGAGGAGGGGCAAAGCATGGCGTATTTTGTCAGACTGGAGAAGGCTATCCCTCTTTCTCTGTTGAAGGACAACGAAGAGCCGCTTTGGAAACTCATCAAAAGTGGGACATGGGTTGTATATGACAAGGCCTGGCAGGAGCCCTGGCGGCCCGGTGGCAGGGCTCAGCCAACCAAGTATTTTTGGCCAACTCCAGCAGGGGGTGAAAGAGAGGGGAGGGCAGCGCGCTATAGAAAGCGTCCTCCGTCCCCCAGAAGGCGGCCATACGCTGCTCCAACTCCGTTTGCAGGCGCAAGCCCCAAGCAGGTTGAAGGCCCAGGGGGTTGGGCTCGGCCTGCAGTTGGTCCAAATTCCAAGCCTTCGCTTTTTCCAAGAGAGCGGACATGGCGTGACAGACTAGCAAAAGGGCTTGTCATTTCCACCAAACATTGCTAGCAGCGGCCCTCTGCGCCAAAAGCGCAAAGCCCGGCAGCATGGACTGCCCGCACCGCCGGCACAAAGCCGTGTGCGTTATAGAAGGGAGCACAACATGAAGGGCCTCGTGGCAAAAAAAGTAGGGATGACGCAAGTATTTGACGCCAACGGCATGCGCATTCCCGTCACCGTTTTGGACGCCAGCACCTGCATGGTGGTTGGCAAGCGCAGCCTGGAGAAGGACGGCTACAGCGCTGTCATTTTGGGTTTTGGAGAAATTCGCGAGAAGCTGTTGAATGCTGCGCGCAAGGGCGTATTCAAAAAAGCCGAGGTTGCTCCGCGGCGCACGCTGCGTGAGTTTCGCGTCACCCCCGAGGAGGCGGCCGGCATGGAAATCGGCAAGCCTGTCTCGGTGGAAATGTTTGCAGCCAGCGACTGGGTGGACGTTTCAGGCATCAGCAAGGGCCGCGGCATGCAGGGTGTTATGCGGCGCTGGAATTTTTCCGGTTTTTTCCAGACGCACGGCACGCATGAATACCGTCGTCACCCCGGCTCCATAGGCCAACGCAAGACGCCGGGCCGTGTGCACCCCAACAAGAAGCAACCCGGCCACATGGGCTCCGAGAATGTGACGACTCAAAATTTGAAGGTTGTCGAAGTCATTCCTGAGCGCAACCTCATTCTCCTCAAAGGCGCCGTCCCGGGGCACAACAACAGCCTCATTTGCTTGCGTCCCTCCATAAAACTTGCGCAAAAGCAAGCAAGGGCCTCCAAATCAAGCAAATAAAAGAGTGGTTTTTGGGTTTGGGTTGTTTTTCCCCTGGCCTTGCCAGCGATGCCCCAAAAGCCGTCAGGCGAAGGCCCCGAAGTGCCCTCGCCTGACAAACCTCCCAAGCCATGTGTTGGGGCTATGTTTTGCGCCTTCTCGCCAAAGCCCAGAAAGCAAGGGCAAGCATTGCCAAGGGGGCTCCCGAGACTGAGGAGCAACCCGAGGACGTTTTCTTCGCGTTGATGGGCTCCTGGGTTGAAGTTTCATCGCCGGGCTCTTTGTTGCCGGGCTCCTCACCAGGCTCCTCGCCGGGCTCTTTGTCGCTTGGCTCCAAAACGTCTTTCGCATGTGTCAAACGCGCTGCTGCCGCGTCAACCTGTGACTGGGTGGCATTTGCATCCGCAAAAACGTGTTGAGCTTCTGTGAGTGCAGCCGCAAATTCTGCCCAACTCGCTGGGGTGTGGTCGGCTTCAGCTTTCCCAAGCGCTGCTTCAATGGCTGCAGCAAGAGCCGCTTTATTGACGGCATGGTAATCACTGTTGATGCTTCCGATGGTTAGTGCCCTGGAGGAAACACCGTCCTCAAAACGATATACCGGTCTTTGCCCGTCCCGGGTATACCTTGCTTCTGCAATCGCAAATCCTTCGCAATTTTTGCTGACATCCAAGCCGCCGGGAGGATTGACGTGAGTGATGCCCACGGTGGATTGGCCTGTGAAGCTTAGCATGGCTGCACGGTTGCCATAGCCATTGTCTGCCACAACCCAGAGGACGCCTTCATAGGTGTCATAATCCAGCGCCATTGCGCCGCCAAGCTTGCTGTCGATGTCGGCGATTTGCACAAAGGTTTCGTCATCATAAAAGACATAGGCATACACATGGCCGTTGGCCTCAAGCGCCACAAAGAATACACCGTTTGCAATGGCGTTTGGATAGTTGCTGGGATTGAAGGGCGCATTTGTGTTTTGATCAAAAAGCTTGCCGGCGACGTCCGCATTGGAAACCCATTCAACCGCCTCAATGCCCGCATTCGCTGAAACATTTGGCAAGGATTGTGTGATGTCCCACTCTCTCAAGGCCGTCAAAACGGTTCCCGGGGCATGGGGATCTATCATCAAAATGACGTTCCAATTGATGTTGTTTCTGCTGTTGTCCCGCTCGGAAGCAATGTATACAAACCCGTCCGCATCCACAGTAATGCCTTCGGCATCCGGCCCTTTTGCGCTTTGAACACTCTTGAAATTCACGCGCTTGCCGTGTTCAAAACCTGGTACAAAACTCAAACTCCCATCCATCGCGACATCCAATATCCAAAATGTTCCCGTCCCATTGTCTACGGCATACAGCTGACCATTGTGGAAATCCAAACCGGATGAATCGGCTAAAAAGGTTGGCGTTAGATCCCAAGCGCTCACAGAAGGACTTCCAGGCCATTCAATAAGCTCAATAACGTCGCCGGGGCGTGTCAGCGCACTCATGGCCGCTTGCAGCGCAACCCTTGCGGCATTCACCTGTTGCTGGGTTGCTTCGTTTTCCAGCGCAATGGTTTGTGCATTCGCCAAAGCCGCAGCAAATGTCGCCCAGCTTCCAGCGGTATAATCGCTTTCAACCCTTTGAGATGCTTCGGATATAAGTGCATTCAGCGCGGTTTTATTCACAACGGTGTTGCTGCCGCTTTCATCACCGACAACAACAATGTCGTTGATGGATGTGTTTCCATTCTGTCCCAAGGTGGTCAATCCGTTGAAAACAACCCGAAGATAAACTTCGGTTTGATTGTCCATTTCCGAGGGGAGGACAAAATCGGTATAAGAGGCGACCAAAGCCGCATAGGTGTCGTTGCTCATTCGGGTTATGGCAGGTATCCCGTTGGTGCCTGTTTCAGAATTCGCTATAAGGGTATAGGGCCCTTCAGGGTTTCCGATGCTATAGGCCAGCAAAAATGCGTTTGGACCGCTTCCGGTGGATTTTTGGGTGCAAGTGAAACGGATGTTTTCATAACCGAGGGTTGAGAATTGGATTTGAAACGCATCGGCATTGTCAAGGCCCGCGACGCTGATGGGTTTCCATCCTCCGGTCGTTTGAGCGTTGTTAAAAACAATAGGGGTTCTTCCCGTGCCGCCGACGGCCTTTTGTGTGTTGTCACTCCATGCAGTCAAGTTGGAAACATCGGCATAAATACCGGAATCCGCTGTGAATTGATTGCCCGCTTCGGCCGCGGTAGCGGTGGTCCGGCTCAGGGACATCAACTCAATGTCCGCTGCTGCTGCACTGCCGCCACACACAGCCATGCCGAGCATTATCGAAAATACGCACAACAGAGACCTCCTTGCGTTTTTCGTTTTATTTTCAACAAAATAGTGCATTTAGCTTTCTCCTTGGGTCCTTTTTTGAGATGGGCGACATGCCTCCCTGGCAGCTTTGGTGCCGAAGAGGGTATGGCAGAATATGCAAGCAACATCAGGCAAACTCCTCGTGACATGTGGATGACTTTTCCGCCATGCCAAGCCCCCGCACGCTCCCATGGAGGGGAATTTGAAAAGCTTGCTTCTGCCCGGGCAGACGGGGTGTCAAGAAAACAAGATAAAATGTCAACCAAACATGACATGTCAAGCAAACGCGACACAGTGTGTCAAAAAAACCGGACATAGTGTCAAGAAAATCAGATACATTATGTCAAAAAACATGACATAATGTCGACTATTCTTGGCATGTCACCCGCGGGGCGAAAGAATTGTTTTTAAAAACAGCCGGGCCGCAGGCCCAAGAGAACCCCCCCCTGCAAGGTATGCAAACATCCCCCAACATGCTATTGGGTGCCCATTGTCTTCATACCCACTTTGTTTTTATGAGAAGGAAGCTATGAACCCCCGTCCATTAAAGCTTTTAAACGGAATATGCCTAGCAGCCATATTCCCCCTGTTGGCCTGCCTCAAGTCTCCTTCCGCACTGGAAGTTTCCCCAAAAGAGGGCGACAGGCAGCTAAAACAGCTTCAACAGGCGGCGGAGCGGGGGGAAGTGGAGGCGCAATACCGTCTCGCCCTGGCCTATATAGAGAAGCAAGGCCCCGAGGAGGGTAAGGGCCTTCAGGGGGAAGAGGAGGAGGAAGCATTAGAGGAGGAGAAAGGCCCTAGGGAGAATGAAGCCCAAGCGGTGAAGTGGTTAAGGCGGGCGGCGTTAGGGGGGCATGTGGAAGCGCAATACCGCTTAGGGGAGGCCTATGCAAAAGGGAGGGGACTCAAGCAGGATGGGGGGGAGGCCCTCCGGTGGACGAGGTTAGCAGGGGAGGGGGGGTACGTGGAGGCGCAATACCGGCTATGGGAAATGCATGACGAGGATTTTAATGAGACTTCCGACATACGTATGGACAAGGTGGAGGCCCTCAAGTGGCTGAGGAAGGCGGCGCGGGGTGGGCACGTGGAGGCGCAATACACGCTGGGGAAAGCCTATGACAGGAGGTATTCTTGTGGCCTTATTATAGACAAGGAGGACGCGGCCGAGTCAGAGTTATGGATGAAGCTGGCGGCCAAGGGGGGGCATGCCGAGGCGCAATACACGCTGGCCACCTGGTATTCCTGCAACTGTTGGCTGAAGAAGGACGAAGCCGAGGCCTTCAAGTGGATGGAAGCGGCGGCAGCGCAGGGCCACAAGAAGGCGCAGAAAGGGCTTTTGGAGTTAAAGGAAATAAAACGCCTCCAAGAGGCGGCCCAAGCGGGGGAGGCAGCGGCACAATATGGGCTAGGCGCGCGGTATTTTAATGGCCATGGGGTGGAGAAAGACAAAGCAGAAGCCCTCAAGTGGATGGAGTTAGCAGCGGGGGGTGGGCATAGGCTAGCCCAATACACCCTGGCCCACTGGTATTTTTATGGCCCAGAAGGGGACTCAAAGAAGCCCAGGGAGGGGAAGGAGGAGAAGGCGCAGGGGGAAAAGTGGATGAAGCGAGCAGCCGAGGGGGGGGAGTTAGGGGCGCAATACACGCTGGGCCTATGGTATTTTTTAGGCCTAGGGACACAGGAAGACGAAGTGGGGGGGCAAAAGTGGATGGGCAAGGCGGCGGCGAGGGGGCATTTGCCTGCGCAGAAGATGCTTCCAAAGCTGGAGAAGGTGCGTCACCTAAGGCAGCAAGCCCGAGGAGGGGACACAAAGGCGCAATACCGTCTCTGGGAGATACATTCCCAGAGGGATGCGCTTGAAAGCGAAGAGCTCCAAGCACCCGCTGAAGCGTGGGAGGAAGAAGACGATGAAGAAGACAAGGAAAAGGACGAGGAAGAAGAGAAGGAGGCAACAAAACCTCTCATTGAAGAGTGGCCTCTTTTTAAGCAAGGACTCTATGACGTGGAAATGGCCTTCAAGTGGCTGAAGTTAGCGGCGGAAGGGGGGCGTATAGAAGCGCAATACACGCTGGGCTACCAATACTTCAAATGTTGTTGTGAAGACGCAAAGAAAGCAGAAGGCCTCCAGTGGTTGAAGAAGGCGGCGCAGGCGGGGCATGTGAATGCGCAATATGAACTTGGCGAAAGCTATGCCAAGGGCAGGGGGCTAGAGAAGGACGAAGCGGAGGGGATGAAGTGGCTGAAGTTAGCGGCGGGGAGGGGGCACAAGGAAGCCAAGGAAATGTTTGCAAAGCTGCAAAACGCGCAGCGTCTGCAAAACTCAGCGGCGCGGGGGAATGCGGCCATGCAATATGCGCTGGCCGAGCAATATTTCCATGGCCGCGGGGTAGAGTGGGACGACGACGCCGGGGAGAAGTGGATGAAGGCGGCAGCGCAAGCGGGCCATGTGAAGGCGCAATATGAGTTAGGCAAAAGGTATTTAGAAGGCGACAGGGTGAAGAGGGACGAAGCGGCGGGGGCAAAGTGGCTAAAGGCGGCGGCGGCGAAGGGGCATAGGGGGGCGCAGCAAGAGTTGGCCAAGAGGTATAGCCGGGGTTGGGGGCTAGAGGCCGACGAGGCAGAGGCGGCGAAATACTACAAAGCGGCGGCGGACGGAGGGGACAGGGAGGCGCAATATGAGTTAGCCCAGAGGTATTCCAAAGGTGAAGGGCTAAAGAAGGACAAAGCAGAGGCGGCGAAATACTACAGGAAGGCGGCGGAGAGGGGGCATGAGGAAGCGACGGCAAAGCTTGGGTGGCTTTACCTCCAAGGGGAGGGGCTGAAGAAGGACAGGGCAGAGGCGGCGAAGTGGTTTAGGAAAGCAGCGAAGCGTGGGGGGTGGGGGGTGCAAGAAATTCTTTCCAGGCTGGAGGAATTGAAGCAAATGGAGGCGGCGGCGCAGAAGGGGGAGGCCCAAGCGCAATATGCGTTGGGCTGGCAACACTATAACGGCCGTATGCTGGAAGAAAACAAAGCGGAAGCCTTGAGGTGGTGGAAGAAGGCGGCGGCGCAAGGGAATGAGGGGGCGCAAAAGCTTGTTGAAGCCATAGAGAAGCAGCAGCGGCTGGAAGCAGCGGCGGCCGAGGGAGACATTCCAGCGCAATACCAGCTAGGGGAATATTATTTTAACTCAGAAGGAGTGGAGGGGAAGAAAGGGGAATGGGAGAAGTGGACGAAGGCGGCAGCGGAGGGGGGGCATATGGAGGCGCAATACGCGCTGGCCCAAAGGTATTTAGGAGGCTTAGGGGCCAATGAGGACGAGGAGGGGGGGAGAAAGTGGCTAAAGAAGGCGGCCGAGGGGGGGCATATGGAGGCGCAACATAAGCTGGGCGAGAAATATTTCCTTGAAGGAGAAGTTGGCCAAGCCAAGCAATGGTATGAAAAGGCAGCGGCGCAAGGGAGCGAAGCCGCGCAGCGCACGCTCCGGTGGATGGGGGTGGTGGAGGGGTTGAAGGCATTGGCGCAGGAGGGGGACACAGAGGCGCAATACCGTCTGGCTATGGCCCACACAGGAGGCGAGGGCGCCGTGGAGAATTTTGAAGAGGTTTTCAAGTGGGCCCAGCAAGCGGCGGCAGGCGGGCATGTGAAGGCGCAGTGGCTGCTTGGGCGTCTCTATTTGGGGGGCATAGGCACAAAGAGAGACAAGCCGGAAGGCTTGCGCTTGTTGAAGAAGGCGGCGGAGGAAGGCGACACGGATGCGCAAAGTACATTGGGACACCTCTATTTGAGTAGCCAGGAGGTAAAGAGGGACGAAGCGGAGGCGGAGAAGTGGTTAAGGAAGGCAGGGGAGGGGGGGGACGTGGAGGCGCAAGCCCAGTTAGGCCTATATTATATGAAAGGCCTAGGGCCGAAGAAGGACGAAGCGGAGGGGTTGAAGTGGCTGAAGCTGGCAGCGGAGGAAGGGGAGAAGAAGGCGCTGGAATTTTTTGAGGAGAGGGGGAGAAGTACGGAGGCATTCAAGCGGTTAAAGGCAGCGGTGGAGGAGGGGGAGGAGGAGGCCTATTTCGAGTTAGGCAAGAGTTATTATGAAGGCCGCGGGGTGAAGAAGGACGAAGTAGAGGGGGAGAAGTGGGTGAAGCGGGCGGTGGAAGGGGGGAGCTGGAGGGCGCAAAAGTTTCTTGAGAAAGTGGAGGAGGTGAAGCGACTCCAAGAGTTGGCGCAGGAGGGGGACATGGCGGCGCAATATGAGCTTGCGCAGAAATATTTCAATGCGGAAGGGGTAGCGGAGGACACAGGGGAGGCCCTAAGGCGTTTAAAGTTAGCGGCGGAGGGGGGCTATGGGCCAGCGCAATTCGAGTTAGGGCAATGGCATTATAGGAGTTGGGGGAAAGAGCCGGACACGGTGGAAGGTTTGAAGTGGCTGAAGGCAGCGGCGGCGCAGGGGCACATAAAGGCGCAAAGCATGCTTTGGGAAATTTATTTTTATGGTGTTGGGGGAGAGAGGAATGAAGCGGAAGCTTGGAAGTGGTTGAAGGCGGCAGCGCGGCGGGGGTACCCGTGGGCGCAGGCAAAGCTTTCAGAGGGTGGGAATTATGAAGAGATGGAAGAAGGGGAGGAGATAGAGGAGGTGCTTCAGGTGAGTGGGTTAGAAAGTTTCCTGCGGAAGCTATATTCTATATGGGAGGTGGTTCATTTGCCCTCCGGGCAGGGGGTTAAAAGCATTTCTTTTCCCATTCTAGGGGGGTAAAATATTTTTTCGCCCCCCCGGGCGGGGTTTTGTTGCAGGGCCTGCGGCCCGGGCTTTTCCGCTGCGCGGACGCTGCAGGTTGAAACTCGCTTCGCTCGTTTAACTCCGCTCCACTTCATGAGTCGTGAAAGCTTTGCTTTCCCGCCTCACACGTTCCGCTCCGTTTCGCCTACCGGCGAGTCACTTTCTTTTGCATGCGCAAAAGAAAGTAACCAAAGAAAAACCACTCTCCGAGGGCCCCTTAGCGGGGGGCCAAGCATCACTCGCAACCCCTTTCGAGCTTCCCTTAATTCGTTTGCATCAGGAGGGGCCGTGTACACTGTGCTAGGCTGAAACGTGTCAGCAGAGCCCTTTGAAAGATGCCCCCAAAGTTAAGGGTTAGGGCTTCACCGGTTCACCAAATTTTTGCGTAATACGCTTAGGCTTAGGAGGAAAAGGAGGAGGAGGCTGACGAAGCGGTGACGGTGCCCGTGTTGCCGAAGATAGAGTAAGTCGCCCGAGCCAAAAACTTCGTCGCCTAGGCTCTAGTTGAGGCTGACGAGGCTCTGGTTGAGGCTGACGAAGCTCAAGTTGAGGCTGACGAGGCTCTGGTTGAGGCTGACGAGGCTCTAGTTGAGGCTGACGAGACTCAAGTTGAGGCTGACGAGGCTCAAGTTGAGGCTGACGAGGCTCTGGTTGAGGCTGACGAGGCTCAAGTTGAGGCTGACGAGGCTCTGGTTGAGGCTGACGAGGCTCTAGTTGAGGCTGACGAGGCTCAAGTTGAGGCTGACGAGACTCAAGTTGAGGCTGACGAGGCTCAAGTTGAGGCTGACGAGGCTCAAGTTGAGGCTGACGAGGCTCTGGTTGAGGCTGACGAGGCTCAAGTTGAGGCTGACGAAGCTCTGGTTGAGGCTGACGAGGCTCAAGTTGAGGCTGACGAAGCTCAAGTTGAGGCTGACGAAGCTCTGGTTGAGGCTGACAGTGCAACCGAATGAGGGCTTGCAAAGGACTGTGCTGACACGTTTCAGCCTAGCACAGTGTACACGGCCCCTTCTGATGCAAACGAACTGTGGGAAGCTCGAAAGGGGTTGCGAGTGAGGCTTGGCTCCCCGCTAAGGGGCCCTCGGAGAGTGGTTTTTCTTTGGTTACTTTCTTTTGCGCATGCAAAAGAAAGTGACTCGCCGGTAGGCGAAACCTACTGCCGCCGGAGGCGGAAAGAAAGCTGCCCCGCTAGGGGCGAAGAGAAACATTCAAAGGGAGAAAAAAACAACGCTCGAAAAAAGGAAACAGCCGGGCCGCAGGCCCAGCACCAATAACCCCGCCCGGGAGGGCAGAAGAATTGTTTTTAAAAGCCCGCCGCAGGCGAAACCCCTCACTCCTCATATTCTTTCATCCTCTCTAAAAATTCCTTCGCCTTCACATCCCCCCCTTGGGCTGCTTCTTTTAGCCACTTAAGGCCTTCTTCTTTATCCTTCTTTAGAAACTTAGCTTCAAAATACATATGCCCGAGGTAGGCTTGCGCTTTGGCATGGCCCCCCTCGGCTGCCGCCCTTATCCACTTTAGCCCCGCTGCTACATCTTTTAGAGTCCTACCCTTGGGTTTTATGTCGCTATCCTCAAACTCTATATCTCTATCCTCAAACTCTATCTTCTCACCCTCAAGGTATAACTGCCCAAGCAGGTATTGCGCCTTCACATGCCCCCCTTGCGCCGCCAGGTTCAGCCACTTTATCATTTTCCCTAAATCCCCCCCCAATGCCCGGGCATGGAAATAGCCTTTCCCAAGCGTATATTGCGCTTCGGCTTCCCCCCGCTGCGCCGCCGCCCTCAACTGCTGCGTTTCTTCCATGTCCAAAAGCATCTCCTGCGCACGCAGGTCCCCCTGCCGCGCCGCCTCCCTCATCCACTTCAGCCCCTCCACTTCATCCTCTTCCCCCAAAATGCCATAGAAATACCCCCAGCCCAGCGTTTGCTGCGCTTCTGCATACCCCCCCTCCGCCGCCGCCTTTAGCCACTTCAACGCCTCGGCTGTATTCGGTTTCTCCACGTAGTCATAATGGTATTGAGGGTAGAGGTATTTCTCGCCAAGCGCATGTTGCGCCTCCACGTCCCCCTGCTGCGCCGCTGCCTTCAGCCGCTCCCTCTGCGCTGCCTCTTCAAGAAAATTCTGCGCCGCTTGCTGGCCCTGCTGCGCCGCCAGGGAAATCCACTTCAGCCCTTCCGCTTCGTCTGCTTTGAGTCCGTAGCAGCCATGGAAATACCACTGCCCAAGCAGGTGTTGTGACTCCGCATACCCCCCTTGCGCCGCTGCCCTCATCCACTTCAACCCCTCCGCCTCGTCCTGCTTCATATTCCAACCCTGAGCGTATTTTTTGCCCAGCTCGTGTTGCGCTTCCAGACGCCCCCCCTCCGCTGCCGCCCTTAGCCACTTTAGCCCCTCCGCCTCGTCCCTCTTCACCCCTTGGCCATAGAAGTATTTCGCGGACAGCGCGTGTTGCGCTTCCTTGTCCCCCTTCTTCACCCGCTCCTGGAGTCGCTTCAACGCCTTCATTTCCTCAAACGCTTGCTGCGCACCCTTGTGCCCCCGCTTCGCCGCCAGGGCCATCCACTTCATCGCTTCCGCTTCGTCCAGCTTTAGCCCGTGGTTGCCTTCGGAATACCACTGGCCTAGCGTGTATTGCATCTCGGTATGACCCCCTTGCGCCGCTGCCCTTAGCCACTTTAGCCCCTCCGCCTTGTTCCCCTTTATTCCCCAACCATAGAGGTATGTCTCCCCAAGCTTGCGCTGCGTCTCCACGTCCCCCTTCAACGCCATTTTTTTGAGTCGCTCCACTTCTTTCAGCTTCTGAAAAAAGGACTGCGCCCCCGGGTAGCCCTGCGCCGCTGCCGCCCTCAGCCACTTGAGGCCTTCCTTCTCATCCTCCTTTAGCCCTTGCTCACCGTTAAAATACCACTGGCCAAGCGTGTAGCGCGCTTCGCTGTTCCCCCCCTGCGCCGCCTTCCTTAACCACGCCATCCCCTCCGCTTTCTCCTCCTCCCCCTGGCTGTCCAAATACCACAGCCCAAGCTGCCGCTGCGCGTCCGCATAGCCCCCTTCGGCTGAGGCCCTTATCCACTTTAGGGCCTGCTCCGCCTTCTCCTTTGTCTTCTTGCCTTGGGTTTGAGCCATCCCAAATTGGTATTGCGCTTCCACATCCCCCCGCCGCGCCCCCTCCTTGAGTTGATTCCATTCCTCCAGCCCTTTGAGAACTTCCTGCGCCTCCTCATGCCCCTGCGCCACTGCCGCCTTCACCCACTTTGCCGCCTCCCCTTCGTCCCTCTCTAGCCCCAAACCATAGAAGTACCATTCGGCAAGGGCATATTGCGCTTCGGCATGGCCCCCCTCGGCCGCCATTTTGAACCACTTCAACGCCTTGGGCTCACTGTGCTCTTTGCCTTCCAAAGTCGCATTCCGGGCATACATTTTTCCGAGAAGGTATTGCGATTCCACGTCCCCCTTGCGGGCCGCTTTCTTCAGCCGCTGCATCTCTTCAAAAGTCGCAAGCATCTCCTTGGCCCATTCGTATTTCTGATCCGCCGCCGCCTTTATCCACTTCATCCCCAGGGCTTCATCTTCGGGTACGCTGCGGCCTACGGCATACATCCAACCGATGTTGTATTGCGCATAGGCATGGCCTTGTTCCGCGGACTTCCTCATCCACTTCGCTGCTTCCGCCTCGTCCTCCTTGAGGCCTATGCCGTTAAAATACCACCAGCCTAGGAGGAATTGCCCCCCCGCATCCCCCTGCTCCGCGGACTTCCTCATCCACTCTGCTGCCTCAAAATCATCTTTTGTCTCCAGGCTAAATGGATCACTAAACCCGTCGTGGTACATCGCCCCAAGCATGAATTGCGCTTGGGCATGCCCCGCTCGCGCTGCCCTCCTAAACCACTTCACCGCCTCCCCTTCGTTCTTCTCTACCCCCCAACCCTGGAAATAGCATTCGGCAAGGACGTATTGCGCTTCTATGTGCCCCTTCACCGCCGCCCTCTTCAACCACTCCGCCGCCTCGTCTTTGTCCCTCTCCACACCTCGGCCTTTTAAATAGCATTCCCCCAGCGCGTATTGCGCTGCCGTATGCCCCCCCTCCGCCGCCGCCCTCATCCACTTGAAGCTTTCCGCTTCATCCTTCTCTATACCCCGGCCCTCGGCGTATAATTCCCCAAGACGGTATTGCGCTTGGACGTCCCCTCCTCCCGCAGCCTGCCGACACCGCTCCAGTGACTCAGGAGCCTTCTTGTCCACCTGGCAAAGCTCCAAAGCCGTAGGGGACTTTATGCAAGCCGACAGAGTCAACAGCCCGGCCGCCCCCACCACTTTTGCCCACTTCAATAAACAGAGTTTCATCGCTTCTTTCCAAATAAAGAGGAAAACGACAGCTTAGGGCTACACGCCTAGGGAGGGGTAGAGTATAGCATATTTACATACCTCACTCTGGGTTTCTATAGGGTTGAGGGGGGGTAGGGTTGAGAGGGCAGAGGAGGGTAGGGGAGAGGAGGGCAGAAGCTATACCCCCCACCCCCCTTAGCCCCCTTCCGGTAGTCCCCCGCTAGGGCCCTGACGCTCTATGTGCTTAAACGCATTAAGCCATAACTCGGCCTCCCTTTGGGAAAGCTCGGCGCGGGCCAGGCTTTGCCACAACTCCTCCAATACATAGCCGGGGGCCTGCGGGTTGAGGAAGTCCGCAGCCAACAAAGCCTGGTGCATTTTTTGCCGAAGCCTGTACAAAACCCCCAGGGAGGCCCGCGCCTCCTCATGGGTTTGGGGGGGCGTCTGGCCTTGCTGGGCACTCAAAAAAAGGCATATGGCCGCCGCCTGGGCCAAATTCAGCGAGGGCTTGGCGCCGGGGGTGGGAATGCAGACAAACTCCTGGCAGAGGGACAACTCCTCGTCGGAGAGGCCGCGGCGCTCCCCGCCGAATACCCAGGCTACTTTTCCACCCCTGTGGCGCTCCCATAGACGTTTGGCCCCCTCCTCGGGGCTCAGCGCTTTCCTCCTGCCTACCTCGCTGCGGAAACTGGTGCCTATGGCATAGCTGACGTCTTTAAGGGCCTCTTCTAAATTAGAAACTACCCTAAATGTATCGAGTAACCCTACTGCGTCTACGGCTACACGGCGGGCCCCCTCCCAGTCCTTCACCCAGGGCTGCGAAAGACGGCAGCCCGAAAAACCGAAATTGCCCAACAAACGCGCAATGGCGCCCAGGTTTTCTGCGCACTGTAGGTGATGGCATATCAGCAGGGGGGGCCACATGAGGCACACTCTAGCGGGGTTTGGTTTCTAAGTCTGCTGCCAAAGCGGGGCTAGGCGTGGGAAGACCTGTATACATCGGTTGTTTTTCTGGCTTATGTCTTCATCTTTCTGTATGCTTATGCGTGTGTTGCGACGAAGAATGACATGGCTGGCGCTGCTTGCCTGCGGGCTGTGGGCCTGCGAGGAGGGGGGAGAGGTCTCCCCCCTTTCTTTGGAGAAAGTCCTCATTTCCCCTGTGGAAATGCTGGAATATGAGTCTCTGTCCACACGGCAGGCCCTCTGGGAGGCCTTGCTGGGCCAGGCCCGGGAGCAGGCCCTCAACCCCTCCTATATACAGCCGCTATTCCCCCTCTCCTCCCCCTCGGGTTTTGTGGCCAAGGAAGGCCCTGCGGAGCCTTTGCTTTGCTTGAGGGAAACTGAAATGGCGCCCAAGGAAGCGCCTTCGGAGTTGGAGGCCAAAGAAGCGTTTGCGGAAATGGCGCCCAAGGAAGAAGCCGAGTTGAAGGAGGAGCCTTCGGAATTGGCACCCAAAGAGGAATTTGTGGAGCTTTCTCTCAAGCTGGACGAGCGCAGGGAAAGTTGGAGCGACGTCCCTCGGGAGGCGTGGGGGGGCTTGTCGGAGCGCGACGTTGCGCGCTGCCTGGCTTTGAGTCTGCTGACGCAATGGCAGGTGAAGGGTGAAGTCAACTTGCAGAGGGTGACACGGTCGCCCTATGCCGCCGCCTATGTGGAAGGCAGTTTGAGGCTGAACCCCGCCTTCGTCTCCTTGGCGGCGGCCGCCTTCTAGGCCGGTTTTAGGTTAAATGAAGCATACCCCTGTCCAATGGGGTATGGAGGCAGATCTCTGCACTTCATTCAACATAACCCCCCCCCAGACGGTTTTAGGGTAGCCCAACCGTGTCTTGCGAAAAGCCGGGCATTTCGGGTAGTGTCCCTGGGCCCTCACCCCTACCTTATGCCTATGACTACCGAAACCCTGCGCAGACAACTGGAATTTACCCTGGAGAAAACCCAGTGGCCTCAACTCGGCAGCCTCTACCGCGGCAAAGTGCGCGACGTCTATGCCCGCAAGGACTGTCTCGTTATTGTGTCGACGGATCGCCTCTCGGCCTTTGACAAGGTGCTGACCACTTTGCCCTTCAAAGGGGACTTGCTCAACCAACTCTCCGTCTTCTGGTTTCAACATACGCGCCAGTGGGTGCCCAACCATCTCATCGACAGCCCGGACCCTTGTGTAAGTGTGGTGAGCAAGGCGGAGCCCTTTCCCATAGAGTTTGTGGTAAGGGGGTTTTTGACGGGCAGCCTATGGCGTGACTATGTTAAGGGTATAGACCCCTATGCCCTAGGCCTCCCCCCTGGACTCCAACTCAACCAGGCCTTTGAAACCCCCCTGCTGACCCCCTCGACAAAGGCGGCCTCAGGCGAGCATGACTTGCCCATTTCAGAAAAAGACGTCGTCGCCAGCGGACGTATGTCGGCCAAACACTTTGCCGAGGCCAAGGAAGCGGCGCTGACTTTGTTTGCGGCAGGCCAGGCTTTGGCCGCGCAGCGCGGGCTGATTCTTGTCGACACCAAATATGAGTTTGGCCTCGCGCAGGGGCGGCTTTTGGCCATTGACGAAATGCATACGCCGGACTCCAGCCGCTATTGGCGCAAGCAAAGTTATGAGGAGCGTTTTGCCAAGGGGCTCCCCCAGGAAATGCTCGACAAGGAAAACCTGCGTCGCTGGTTGTTGGAGGAAATGCACTACCAGGGGAATGGGCCTATTCCCCCCATTCCGGATGACATACGTATTTCCCTAGCCCAATCCTATTTGGATGCTTTCCTTAGCCTTACGGGTAACCCCCTCCCCCTGGAGGTTGGGAATGTACATGCACGTATTGAAAACCATTTGCATAAAAAAGGCATACTCTAAGGTTTCATAGGGCAGGGGGGGTAGCCTCCTTTCTCCCCCCCCCAACGAATTTGGCTTCCTTTCTTGTATTTTGCAGCCCCCTCCCATATTCAGCACAGAGCAAAGGAGCAGGCAGAAGCACGAGTGGCGAAATAGGTAGACGCAGCGGACTTAAAATCCGCGGGCCTTTCAACGGGCCATATGGGTTCGAGTCCCATCTCGTGCATGGTGTGGAGGTTTTACGAGGCCCCGCAAAGCTTCAACGGCTTTGTGGAGTTTTGGTTTTTTATAGGGTGAATGCGCTTGAGTGGCTTCCTCCAACCCCCCGAGGTTTTTTCGTAGACTTCCGCTGAGGCCCCTTGTACGGGCTGGCATTTTGCCCCCCATGGCAGACAGAGGTTCGGTTGTGGAGAGCCCCCAAAAGGTAATATAATGACAGATGACATGGCAATATTGGAAACCAAAAAAGAAAAGAACAGGCATGGTTTTTTTCTTTTTATGGGGGCTGGTTTTTTGGGTTTTATCGTTTTTATCATCAATCTATTAAAGTGTAACATTGATACCGATTGGCTTTCATGGATATATTATATTCCAACATCATTAGGGCATGCCTCCTTATTTGCATTGGTTTTATATTTGTTAATTTATGTCCCATTTTCCTTTGTCCTCAAAAGCCATAAAATTCCATCCATTGTTTTTATTGTGTTGGGTGTTGTACTTCAAACCATTTTAATTCTGAATGTTTTCGTATTTAGTTTCTATCGGTTTCACATCAACGGCTTTGTGGTGGAATTGATTTTGCATGCTGGGAAAGAAACTTTTGTATTTGAGACCAAACTCTATATTCAGTTTGCTCTGTTCATTATTTTCGCAGCAATCCTGCCCTATGTGCTTGTTTTTTTGTTTGCCAAAAAATGGAGCAGGCGACCCAGGAAAAAACAGATAATAGCCATCAGCATCTGTCTCATCATTTGTGTGCTTTTTTCACATCTCGGGCATGCTTTTGCTGCCGCGCTTCGACAACCCAGCATACAAAAAGCTGCGATGGCGCTTCCTTATTTTTTTCCACTGAGAATGAATCGATTTCTGGAAAAGATGGGAATTTCAGCCCAAGACGAAATAGATCGCCTGAAAGCCACCCACACATATGGTTCAGATATTGCTTATCCCATTCACCCAATTGTTGTGAAAGATTTTATACCCAACCATAATATTTTATTCATTGCTATCGACTCATGGAATCCAAAAGCTTTTGACAGTGTTAGCACTCCCAACATATATCGCCTGGCGTCGCAATATGAATATTTTTCAAACCATAACAGCTCAAGCAATGGGACAAGGGGGAGTCTTTTCGGTATTTTTTTTGGATTGCCACTGAGTTATCAAACTGATTTTGGCGCTTCAAAAAAATCGCCTGTGTTGATAGAACAACTCGTTAACCGAAATTATGCCATACAAGTATTTCCCAGCGGAACACTTCCCGCCCCTCCTTTTCACGAGATATTGTTTAGGAAAGCGCCTCATGTCCATTCACGAATTGAAGGGAATACGGCATTTGAAAGAGATCAAAAAATCACACAGTTGGCCATAGAGCACATGAATGAATGGAAAGGAAAAAAGCCCTTTTTTAGTTTTGTTTTCTATGATTTGCCTCATGCCATATCCCTGCCGAAAGAATATTTGAAGTTCCAACCCTCATGGACGGAAGCCAATTATTTGACGTTGAAAAACGATACAAACCCCGAGCCGTTTTTCAATCTATATCGAAACTGTGTCTATCAAGTAGATCAGCAAATAGGAATATTATTGGAATATGTTCAAAACCATGGGTTGATGGATAATACTGTTATTGTTATCACTGGAGATCATGGCCAGGAATTTAATGAAAGTCGAAAAAATTATTGGGGGCACGGTGGTAATTTTTCAAAATGGCAAATCCATATTCCACTGATAATCTATGAGCCCGGCATGAAGCAGAGCAAGCATTTCTCGCATATGACGACACATTATGACATCGTCCCTACATTCATGAAACGCTATTTGGGGGTGGAGAACCCAAGCACTGACTTTAGCATAGGCTATGATCTATATGAGACCACAAGCAGATATCCTCACATTGTTGGAGATCATGTGAATTATGGCTTTATATTTGAAAACATCATCGCCACAACCAACCATCTCGGCGCGATGATGGTGACGGATAATGATCTGAACGATCTGCCTCGCAGTGCCATAAATATAAAAGAGTTACAAAAAGCAATAGAAAAGAAAAATATGTTTTATAAATAAAATGGGAAATAACCCCCGCCAACACCTCTTTGGGAAAACCCCATGGAGCGTTTGCCCCAAAAGCCGCCTTCCCTTGCCTGGGTTCCCAGTGGGTGCAAGGTGGGGATTTTAAAACCCCGAAAAATAAATTTAATATTTTAAACATGTTAACAGCTTCTATGTTTTTTTACGCCTGTTTAGCAACTTTGTATGTCAAAAGAGGATAATGTAATCAAAGGTATTGCCAGGTGGGTTTCAAGGGTAGCCATTTATTGGGGGGCATACATTTTTTAGATTTTCTTTAAAGGAGTTAGAAAACATGGCCATCCACATACCCAAAAACAGAATCAACAACGCAAAACTTCCGAATGTTCGCAATATGGAGAATAAGCCGAAAAATATGGCGGACTTAAAGAAGCGAATCAGCGATGGGTTTGAAAAAAACACATCCAAACCAACGCTTCCTTTTTTGTTGCCGAAGGATAAGAGGGGGTTGCTAACACCCCCACCCCCTATGCCGAATATTGGCCTACCAGGGGATAGGAGAGGGTTAGTGACGCCACCTCCTCCTATGCCGAATATTGGCTTACCGGAGGATAAGAGGGGGTTGGTAACACCCCCTCCCCCTATGCCGGATGTTTCCCTGCCTGAGGATGCGACGGAGAATGCGCCTGTGGCATTGACAGCAGCGAATTCAGCGGCGGCAAAGAAGGACTGGAGCACGGATAGCCAGTATATGAATGCCGTCGACCAACTTTCTAAGAATTTTGACTTACTTGATACTGCCGGAAGAAAGTGGTGGAACCCGAATGTTAATAAAGACGGCAAAATCAGCAAAGACGACTTGAAAGCGGCTGTGGGAAACAAGGATTGCTCTCCGAAGCTGCGCGATGCCTGTCAGTTTCTCCTCGATAACCCGAGTGCTTTTGATCAACTCGAAAGCATGAAAAACGGCAAATGCGACGGCAAAATCAGCAAAACAGACTTGGAAATGGCAAAGGCGAATATAGATGAAGCACGTGTCAAAGAGAACAAGAAGGCGGACAGTATAGATCCGAGTTCGGATACGGCGTCCACCAACGGGGTGAGTGTTGAACAACTTCGGCAGATCATGCCTAACCTAAGCCTAGAAAAAGCAGAAGCCTATCTGCCCTATCTCAACAAAGCGATGGCCGAGGCAAATATTGATACGCCAGAACGCCAAGCCGCTTTTCTTGCGCAACTTGCACACGAGTCTGGCGAGTTTAGATATATGGAGGAAATTGCCTCAGGAAAGGCCTATGAAGGCCGCGCGGATCTCGGCAATACGCAGCCGGGCGACGGCGAGCGTTTCAAAGGGCGCGGCCCTATTCAGTTGACCGGACGCGCCAATTACCAAGCGGCAAGCGATGCCTTGGGAATCGACTTGGTCAACAACCCTGAGCGTGCGGCGGATCCGGATGTGGGCTTCCGTACTGCGGCATGGTTCTGGACGACACGTGGACTCAATGAGTTGGCGGATAAGGGAGATTTCTTGGGGATTACCCGGAAAATCAACGGCGGCACCAATGGGTTGGCAGATCGCCAAGCCTATTATGAACGCGCCCTTCAAGTCCTCGGAGGCTAATGAATGACCCCAGCACTTCTCACCCAAGCCGCTCTTTTAGAGCGGCTTTTTTTATATTCCCAAAACCCCGCCGCCAAAATGTTGTCGTCCCGCAACATGCCAGCCATGCGGACGCATTAGAGAACCCAACATGCACACACAAGCACGTTTGGAACGCAGAAATTTTTCAAGACAGGAAATTCCAGGAAAAGTTGAAAACAGCTTTCGATTGTTTCCACAAAGCACAGAAAGAAGTCTCTTCACAGACGCCCTCTGGGCGTTGCGCACGCCTTTGGACAAACTGTTCGGTCTGAACAAACTGGAGCAGATCTATTGTGATCTGTCCTCCAGCGAGAATATGATCAGCTTTATCTCGCATGCGCTGCAAAAGCTTGGTGTCAGCTATTCTGTCTCACAAGAGGACTTGCAACGCATTCCCAAAGAGGGAACGTTGATGGTTGTTGCCAACCACCCCTATGGAGCTCTGGATGGGTTGATTTTGGGTGACATCCTGCTTTCACGTCGAGCAGACGTCAAGCTCATGGCCAACCATATGCTGGGCCGTGTGCGTGAGTTGCACGAACTCTTGTTGTTGGTTGACCCTTATGCGCGGGCTTCGTCTCCCTATAACAACATGGCCGCATTGAAAAATGCTTTGGCGCATTTGCGTGGCGGCGGCACTTTGGGCGTTTTTCCTGCCGGAGATGTTGCACATTGGCGTTTTCATCCTCCAGGAATCCACGAGGGAACATGGACAACACAGGTGGCGCGTCTTATCAAACATACGCAAGCCACCGTTGTGCCTGTCTATTTCGGTGGAGGCAATGGCCTTCTTTTTCATGTGTTGGGCCTTCTGCATCCCCGGTTTCGTACGGCGATGCTTACACATGAGTTGACCAATAAACGCGACAAACAAATTTGTGTTAAAATCGGCAAACCCATCCCTGCGTCACACCTAGAAAGCCTGGAAGATGATGAACGTTGCATGCACTATCTTCGCATGCGCAGTTTGATTTTGCATCGCCGTACAGAGAAAGCAAAACCCAAATTTTCGCTTTTCTCGCGCAAAGCAAATGCTCGCCATAGACCGTTGCTTTCACCCGTGCTTCAACAAAGTCTGGCCATGGAAATGCACCACTTGCCAAAGAGCCAAATTCTTTTTGAAAGCGGCGAATTCAGTGTTGCCTATGCGCAGGCAGAACAGACGCCACTCATCATTCGGGAGATTTCACGTTTGCGTGAACAGGCATTTAGGCTTGTAGGAGAGGGGACAGGAGAAGCCTACGATATGGATGCGTTTGATGGTTATTATACCCATCTCTTCCTCTGGAATCAGAAGCGCAGTGAAATTGCGGGCGCCTATCGCCTGGGACGCAGCGACGAAATATTGCAACGCCTGGGACAACGCGGCATGTATACGGCAAGGCTTTTCAAATTGGCGCCGATTTTTTTTGAGCGTCTTGGCCCTGCATTGGAAATGGGGCGTTCATTTGTGTCGGCCGAATACCAAAAAAGCTATGCCCCGCTCTTGCTGCTATGGAAAGGCATTGCCACCTATGTCGTTCGTTTCCCAAAATATAAAATTCTCTTTGGCCCGGTGAGCATAACCAACGACTACAAAAACATTTCGCGCCAACTGATGGCCGCATTTTTTGAGAGAAGAAACCCCGATAAGGAATTGGCAAAACTTGTCGCCCCACGCATTCCTTTTCGTTGCGCTTCATGGATACATGAGCTTGCGAAACAGATGCCGGACAATGAGGCAGAGCTTGTCTCTTTGCTTGGAGATATTGAAGTCGACAAAGGATTGCCTGTGTTGATGCGTCAATATTTGAAGCTGGGCGGCACGATATTGCGCTTCAACTTGGATCCGTCTTTTTCCAATGCACTGGATGGGCTGATTGTTGTCCACCTTCTCAAAACGGACAAAAGACAACTGGAGCGCTACATGGGCAAGGAAGGGGTGGAGGCCTTTGGGGCTTTCCATAGGCAGGGATGGGCACGCGCAGCCTAAAGCCTCTGTCGGTTTCGCAAGAGTGGGGCAGGCATTCCTGACTCCAAGACGAATGAGGGGGCGGCGGAGAATGCGCCTGAGGTATTGAGAGCGGCGAATTCGACGGCGTCTCTGGCCTAGGCAAATATGAGCCATATGTCTTATTCGAGGTTATTCTATTCTCAAATAACCCCAAGCAACTTCCCATAGTTGTTTGGGGTTGGTTTTTTTCCCAGTTTTAAGGCATACGCTCAAGGAAAAATTTCTTCATAGCGCAGGGGCGCCATGGGCTCGCGGCCCAAGAGGTTTTTTCGAGCAATCCATTCGCGGAATTCCGGATAGAAGCTCAAGAAATCATCCGAACGCACAACGGGTGGCAAGTGAGGCGCCTGGGTGATCAAAGCGCCCTCGCTGCCGCTTTGGTCCATGGCTCCATGGGAGCCGGCGTTCCCAGTTGTTTTGGAGACAAAAGGAAAGTCAAACCCCAGCATTAACCATTGAGTTGAAAAAGAGACCAAAATATCCGCAGGGTATTTGACAGAAATGGCTTCCAGAGAGGTGCGTGCTCTGAAGAACAAGTCTGGATAGCGGCGGTGGAGGGTTGCACGAAACAATTCCTCGTCGCTATAGCTTTGCCATGGGGAGGAGGGGGGGGCCAAGGCGACGTCGAGGGTTTCCAGGTGGGTATCGCTGGACAACCAATAGCGGTTTTCGGTTGGGCTATAGCCTATACGTGCAATGCATACGCCGTTTTTCCAGAGGTTGGTCCAAGAGAGGTTATCGGGGGCGCCTTGGGTTTGGAAAGCGCGTGCGACGATCAAATCAACACTTGGATGGGTTGAGAGGCGTTGTGAGACGGCAGGGATTTGGCTGGGCAGGGTATGCAAGGCGGCATAGGTAACACGTGTATGCTCAATAGGGATGGCCCAAGGGAAGGGTGAAGCTTGGCCTTCTTGAAAGGAAGAGGCCACGTGCACGCCGGTTTCTTGCAGCAAGGGTTCCAGGCGGAGGAGGCGGCTTTGGTTTTTTTGGACATGGTCCAAGCCGTGGTCCGTATAAATAGTGAAGATAAAGCGATAATTTTTGTGGCGGCGAACGAAGTCGTCCATGCGCGCGGAGATGGCTTGCAGCTTTTGCGCAACGGTTTCCTCATCTTCATAGTGGCCGATGACATCCGTTTCGAGAACATAGCCGGAAAAAAGCTCCGTGTTCTCCAATCTGCTTCCGAGGATGAAGAAGAAGTTGTCCAGAGTTTTTCCCATGCTGTTATGCGGATCGTCATAACTCCATGCGGTATCCAAATAGTCTGAGGCATGAACGTCAAAGGCTGAATAATAGGCCGGAGAAATGCCGTTGTCTGGGGAGCGGGGAAGTCCATGGAGGATAACCCCCAGAATTCCTGAGTGTCGGATGGTATCCGAAGGCAAGTCCAAATAAGTATATTCATAACCGGGGATGGATTTTGTGTGCAAAATCCGTGTCCAGCTGGCATCGCTGGTAGCCGGGAACATGGGGATTATTTTTGAGAGGTGAAAATCAGCAAAGGCGCCTCGCTGCATGGCTTTCTGTGCGGCACGCCAGGAGATTCCATCCAAGCCAAGAAAGACGTGAATGGTTTTTCCCGGTGTTTCTTTGGGGCGCACGGGGATGGAATTCATCAGTGCATTGTGTTCCCAGTCGCAAGCGAGCAGAAGCAGCAAGCAGAAGGCAAGGCGTTGTTTCATAGCAAAACTCCAAGAGCTATGAGGGCTCCCCCCTGGTTTCCATTTGGGCTAAACCGATAAAAATATCCAAGTTGCGCTTCTATCCACTTCCAGTGAAACCGATAAGAAGCGCCGATTATTGCAATGTCATGGTCCCAGAAACCTATTTCTCCGAGATGAAGCATGAAGGAGTGATGTTTCCACGCCATGAATTCAGCAAAAACGGTTAGGCCGAGTGTGACTTGAAAGTTTGGAAGCTGTTTTCCGAAAGCGCCCAAAGCTGTGAGGCTTGCGTGCAAGCTGAGCTCATCCAGAAGTTGCCAGCTTGCGTTGGCGGACAGAGGCAACAGCCACAAATAGTGGTGGTTATCGTCGAAGCGGGAGGTGAAGTTTGTGGTGGTGAAAGAGTTGCTTGCTCCCGGCAAAACCAGGGAGGGCGCCAGTTGCATGCTGACTTTCAAATGCTCACGCTCATAAATCAAGGCCTTAAAATCCACATTGGGCACACGGAAGAAGAAGCTGGTTGGACGAATGCCCAAGGAGAAGCGGTGGGCGAAGCCGACGGCAAACCAATTGTTTCCGATAAAGACACGGCGGTGTTCCAACATATTTCCCGTGGCTTCCCAGAGGGGATAGAGGCCATAGAAAGAGAAGCCGGGGGGTGTAGAATTTACTGGGGGGGTCGGTTCAGGGGTTTGAGGGGGCACATCCTCTGGCGGGGGGGGGGGGGCTTCAGCGGGAATTTCCGAGGTAGGGTCGGGGGTTATTTCGGCGGGTATTAGGGGGGT
>WQYA01000025.1 GCA_009781495.1 Cystobacterineae bacterium | reverse complement strand
AGAAGAAATAGAGCCGCCTTTTGCCCCACCCCCGGACGCTTTCCCGCCACCTCCCCTGCCCCCCCTGCCGCCTCCCAGCCCCCCCCCTGCCCAAAGCCACTTCCTTCAAAAACCTCCCACAGAATCCTCCACCAAACTTAGCCTCTGCATACAACGCCTCCTCCAAGCCCCTGCCCATGGCTTCTGCCGCATCGCCCAACAACAATGGGGTCTGCCCAGCCAACAACAAAAAGACAAACTCCAAAACGCCCACCTCCATAGCCAAATGACGGCCCTCATCCATACCCTCATCCAAAAGGCCAACCCCCTCCTCCCCCAAGGCCTCGGCATCTGGCCCCACATCGAAACCTTCTTCGAGCAGCCCCTCCACCCCCAACTTAAAAGCCTTAGCAATAAACTCGCCCTCTTCTCCTCCCTCCTTAACGACTTGGCTAACCCTGATAATATCCTCCCTAAACCCCCCTCCATCGCTACCATGGCCTCCTTGCACCAAGAGCTCGTTAGGGACTTCCCCGTGGAATATACCCGCGCATTCTGCTTGCTCTCCGGCCCTGCCGGGGAGTGTACCCTGCTGGGCGGCGACGCCTTGCGCCTCTCTGAGGCCGCCCCCTTCGTCTATTCCGCCAGCGTCTCCTCCGCCCTCATGGAGGCCACTTTCTATGGCTACCTCCTGCGACGCAGCGCCTTGGACAGCTTGCTCCGCGAAACCTTCGAAAACAAAGCTACCCCCCCTAGCCAACACCTCTCCCTCTCCCCTTGGCTCCTCCACCCCCTTATACGCCAGCTCTTCGGCATCGGCTATGAGTCCGAAACCTTCTGGTCCCCTCAGGATGCCCTCTGCGCCCTCTATCAACTCTCCCAAATCCCCCAAATGCTCCCTAACCGCCCCGTTATTTTTCACCTGGCCTGCCCTCAAAAACAAACCGTCGTCTTCGAAGCCATCAGCGAAGAGAGGGTCTTCTTTAGAAACCATATCGGTAAACTCTTCTCCCTCTCCTTTAAAAGCTTCACGGCTCAAGCTACCTCCCTCTTCTTCCCTACCTAGGGCCCCCCCCTCTGCTGAATAAATACGGAATGAAAATTCTAATCCTCCAGAGAAAAAGGTTAGACTAGCGCCGCATGTGGACAGGAATTCTTGCCCTGGCTCTCTGCCTGGGCACTCAAGACTCAACCCGTGACATAACAAAAGTCATCAACCGGCGCTTGGAGCCCAAACAAACCGTTTTGCACCTGCTCTATCAAGCAGGGCTGGACAACGCACTGGTTAATGAAGTGCAAGGCGCATTGTCCGCAGCAGGTTTTGACTTTCGCAAGGCAAGGGCCGGGGACCAAATCCGCCTCGTCTTCAAAAACGAAAAACTGGAGTTGCTCGACTATCGCCGAAACGCCCTCATAGAGTGGCAAATTCGACGCGAAGAAGGCCGCTATTTGGGGAAAATGCGTGAGGTGGACAGAGAGCAAGTCGTCGAAGTCGTCGAGTTGTCCATCGACAGCTCCGTCTGGAATGCCGCCATCGCCGCCGGCGAGCGTCCTGAAATTGCCGTCGTCCTCTCCGACGTCTTCGCCTGGGACATTGACTTCTATAGAGACGTCCAAAAGGGCGACAGCATTCGCGCCATCGTCGAAAAAGTGGTTTCTAAAGGCCGTACGCTCGCCTATGGCAACATCCTCGCCGCCCAATATAAAGGCTCCCTCGTGGGACTTAAACGCAGCTACCGCTATCGCCTCCCCGACGGTAGCGAAACCTATTTCATGGAGGACGGCTCCTCCGCACGTAAAACCTTCCTCAAGTCCCCCCTCAAATTCGTCCACATTACCTCGCGCTTCGGCATGCGCATGCACCCCATCCTCAAATTTGAGCGCGCCCACAAAGGCGTGGACTATTCCGCGGAAATAGGTACCCCCGTCTGGGCCGTCGCCGACGGCGTCGTCTCGGACAGCAGCTATGGCAGCGCAGGCGGAAACTCTGTCTGCATCCGCCATGCCGTTAGCTTCGAAACCTGCTATCGCCACCTCTCCCAAAGGCATGTCGCCAAAGGCCAACGCGTCGCACAAAAACAACTCATCGGCTTGTCCGGAAATACCGGCATGTCCACAGGCCCCCACCTGCACTTTGAGTTGCTGCGCAAAGGTGTGCATGTCAACCCCCTTAACCAAAACTTCCCCCGCGCGGAGCCTGTCCCACCTGCCCTCCTCGCTGACTTTAAAGAAAAAATACTCCCCCTGCGTGCTGCTTTGGAGTCCCCTTCTAAAACCCTATCCGTTGCCCAATATAACAGCCCTGCCCCTTTAATGCCTCCGCCCACCTATCCCCCCCCCAGCAGCATCTAACCTTCTCCCCTGCTCCTCTATTGACAAAATACCCGCTGACAACATTAGAGTCCTTCTCTTTCTCCTTCTAAGGCAGCTATGAACACATTCGTCTCTGACTTGCCCAAAGTGTCCTTTGCTCAACCAGGAATCAGCACCGAGAATTTTAGGAAAACCTTCCTGGAGCATATTGCCCTAACCCGGGCTACCACCTTTGAAGCGTCCACAAACTATGACCGCTATCTCGCTCTCTCGCACGTCGTTTTTGATCAGCTTGCCAAACGCTGGGCTCAAACCAAAATGCGACACCACAGCGGCAATGTGAAATGTGCCTATTATCTCTCAGCGGAATATCTGCTCGGGCGCGCTTTGGGCAACAACCTCATCAATCTGGGCCTTTGGCCTGTGGCTCAAAAAGTGCTCGGCGACTTGCGCATTGAGCTTTCCAACCTTTTGGAAGAAGAGCCCGACTCGGGCTTGGGCAACGGCGGCCTTGGACGCTTGGCAGCCTGCTTCTTGGATTCCATGGCCACACAGGACTTGCCCGGCATGGGTTATGGCATCCGCTATGAGTTTGGCATTTTCCGCCAGGAGATTATTAATGGCTATCAGGTGGAGCGCGCGGATGAATGGCTCAAATTCGGCAACCCGTGGGAAATCATTCGTCCTGATCGCACCGTTCAAGTCCAATTCTATGGGCGTATTGAGCCTCATATGGGCCCTTTGGGACAACCCAGCTTCCGGTGGGTGGGCGGAAGAAAAGTTTTGGGGATTCCTTTCGACACTCCCATCGCTGGATATAATGCCACAACCGTCAATACCCTGCGGCTTTGGCAAGCGCGCGCCTCCGAAGAATTCGACTTCGCGCTGTTCAACGACGGCGACTATGAAGCTTCTGTCGTTGACAAAAACAACTCTGAAGTCATCTCCAAGGTGCTCTATCCGAATGACCAAAACCAAGCGGGCAAGGAGTTGCGCCTCAAGCAAGAATATTTCTTCGTCGCCTGCTCCATCGCCGACATCGTCCGCCGCTACCTGAACGCGCACAGCAATTTCGACGCATTCCCTGACAAAATCGCCATTCAACTCAACGACACACACCCCGCCATCGCCATCGCTGAATTGATGCGTGTGCTCACCGACGAAAAACATGTGAGTTGGGACAAAGCCTGGGAAATAACCGTCGCTACCTTCGGCTATACCAACCATACCTTGTTGGCTGAGGCTTTGGAGAAATGGCCGGTCTCTTTGTTTGAGCGGCTTTTGCCCAGGCACCTTCAAATTATTTATGAAATCAACCACCGCTTCTTGCGACAAGTTCAGCTTCGCTATCCTTTTGATGCGGCGCGACTTTCACGCATGTCTCTGGTGGAAGAAAGCCATGACAAAATGATTCGCATGGCGCACCTGGCCGTTGTCGGCTCCCACAGCGTCAATGGCGTTGCAGAGTTGCACTCCAATCTGCTTCAAAAAACCGTGTTGCCTGACTTCGCAGAAATGTTCCCTGAGCGCTTCAACAACAAAACCAACGGCGTCACTCCAAGGCGTTGGCTTTTGGCGTGCAACCCACGACTGGCCGCACTCATCACCCAGCACATCGGCAATGCGTGGGTTGCAGACTTGGAGCATTTGAAGGAGCTTGAAAACCTTGTCGACAACAGCTCCTTTGTCGAGCAATTCGCTGCCGTCAAGTTGGCCAACAAAACGGATTTGGCGAAATATCTCCTTGCGCGCCAAAGAGTCAAAGTGCCGCCTGAAGCTATTTTCGACATCCAAATTAAGCGCCTCCATGAATATAAGCGCCAACTGCTCAACGCGCTGCACATCGTCCACCTGTGGATTCAAGCCAGAAAACAACACACCCCTCCCCCTGTGAAACGGGTGTTTTTGTTTGGCGCCAAAAGCGCCCCTGGCTATCAACGTGCAAAACTCATCATCCGTCTCATCAACGGCATCGCCGACGTCATCAACAGCGACTCGGAGTCCACCGGTTTGTCGGTGTGCTTCACTCCCAACTACCGCGTCTCCTTGGCGGAACGGTTGATTCCGGCTGCGGATGTCAGCGAGCAAATCAGCACCGCGGGCATGGAAGCCTCCGGCACCGGCAACATGAAATTCGCCATGAATGGCGCCCTCACTCTCGGAACTTTGGACGGCGCCAACATTGAAATCCGCGAACACGTCGGCGCTGAAAACTTCTTCCTGTTTGGGCTTACGGAAAAGGAAGTCTCTCAAAAACGCTCCGAGGGCTACCGCGGACGTTATGTCTATGAAACCAACCCTTATGTGCGTGAAATTTTAGATCTCATCTCCTCCGGACTCTTCTCCCCGGAAAACCCTAACCTCTATCACCCCCTTATCGACAACCTCCTCTTTGAAGACAATTATTTGGTGCTCGCTGACTTTGACGCCTATGCGCAAGCCCAACAAGACATCGCCACCGCATTCCAAAACCCGGAAAAATGGTGGCGCATGTCCATCCTCAATGTGGCCCGCATCGGCTGGTTCTCCTCGGACAGGACCATTGGAGAATATGCCCGCGATATTTGGGACATCATCCCCTCTCCCCCTGTCTCTTGAGCTAAGCCTCTCTTAAAAAGAGTTTCCTATGTTAAACTCAAATTGAATGCTGTTGTCCTCCGGACGACGGTTCAGAGGAATGCCCCATTCAAAACGCAACGGCCCCACAGGTGAAAACCAACGGAAGCCAAACCCAACAGAGTGAAACAAACCCAAAGGCAATTTGTTTTGCTTGTCTTGGAAAAACTTCGCATCCATCGCAAAGGCATTGCCCGCATCATAGAAGACAACACCACGAATGTTTGCCTGTGGAAATATGGGGAATTCAAGCTCTAAATTGAAAATGAATTCTTTGTCGCCTCCTACCGAAAACCATGTCGTCCCCGCATCCGGACGGTTGCTGGAAGGCACCAAAACACGCGGAGCAATGGAACGCAAATAATAGCCGCGTACCGAGTTGATGCCGCCAAGGAAATAACGCTCGGAAATGGGAATGGGCTTGTCGGAATTCAACTGCTGAATATAGCCAATGGTCGCATTCGCTTTGAGGACAAGCCCCCAAAACAACGGGAAATACCACCTTGAAAAAGCGGTGTAGCGGTTGAGGACAAAGGAGCCCCCCAAAAAGCTCGGGCCAAATTCCGCTGAGACATATTGCAAAAAACCTTTGGTGGGGAAAAGGCGGTTGTCGCGCCTGTCCCACTGCGCGCTTAAGCGAATTGTGGACAAAGTCCCCTTGAGGTATTGGCTTGCAAAGGGAATGTTCGCCGAAGAGGTGTAGCCCCTATCCACCTTTACCCATTCAAAACCATAGCCTAGGCTAAGCGTGAAGTCCTCCCAGAAATAGTAGCCTAGGTTAAGGTTTCCTCCCCAAGAGTTGCGTAAAAACCCAAAATAGTCGGCCTCTGTCCTGAAGGCTTCTGCCGATAAAATAAAGTCCGTGTCCAAAAAGTGGGGGTGTGTATAGGCCAGTTGAAGGTATTGGCGTAGAGAAGAAATTTGAAACGCCGCTACCAAACTCTGCCCCCAGCCTAAAAAGTTGCTCTCTTGCACCTGCGCCATGAAAATAAGGTTCTCATAGGAGGAAAAACCCAGGCTCAACTGAAAGGAGCCTGTCGGCTTTTCCTTCACTTCCACAGAAACAACAATGGTGCCAGGCGTGCTGCCAGGACGGTGCGTCACCTCAACCTTCTCGAAATAACCCAATGCCGTAACCCGCTCCTGGCTCCTCTTCATGGCTGTCCCATTAAACAACTCCCCCTCATAAACACGCATCTCACGGCGAATCACTTCGTCGCGCGTCTTGGTGTTGCCAACAATGTCAATCCGCTCAATTTTGACACGCTCGCCCTTCTGAATGTCAAAAACAATGTCCACAATCCTGCTGTCAACATCCAAATTCGTCAGCGGAGTAACGTTGGCATAGGCATAGCCTAAGTCATAATAGGCATCACTAATAGCCTGAATGTCCTCCGCCATGGAGGAGCGGTTGAATCTCTTCCCCGAGCGAGACTTCAGTTTCTTGTGCAACTCCTCAGGGGAAACCAAGCTGTCGCCTGAAAAATCCAACTTGCCCAAGTCAAAAGAAAGGCCTTCTTCCACTCGCAAACCAATGAAGACATAACGCTTGTCCGCCGACAAGCTGACTTGTGGACTCTCCACACGAACGTTGATGAAACCATGATCGTAATAAACCGCTTGAATCATCTGCAAGTCGCGCTGAAATCCATCATCGCGAAAAATCCCCTCCCCCGTTAAAAACGATAAAAAACCACCCTCCCGCGTCACCATCGCCGAGCGTAACTCGTCTTCCGGAATTTGCTGTACACCGAAAAACTGAATCCGCTTCACCCTCACCTTCGCGTGTTCTTGAATCACAAAAACAACATCCACTTCCAAGCCTTCGGCGCCTATGGGCTCCAGACGGTGCTGGACTTCCGCCAGGAAAAAACCTTTCTCAACATATTTGTCCTGAATCTTCTTGGCGTTCTTCTGGAGTGCGGCCAAATCCAAAATCGACAAGGCCTTTATGCTCATCAGTTCCTTAAAGTCGCTTTCAGCAAGTTCGTCATTGCCCTCAAAACGTACTTCGCGAACCACAGGCCGCTCTGTGAGTTGTATTACATAGACATATTGGCCGCCGGCCAACTTCTCCAGCGACAACTGCACGTCTACAAAATAGCCCAGGGCCCAAATGGCACTCAAATCCTCCGCTGTCTTGCCAGCGTCAAAAACATCCCCTCGCTGCTGGCGCATCGCCCGCCGCACGGCTTCAGGCTCCACACGCCGAAGCCCCTCAAAGCGCATGTCTGCTATCGTCCCCAAGGGCAACTCCTCATCCAAGGGCACATCCACAGGCAAAGGCACAGGCTCAGCCGCCGCCTGAAAATCCTCCGCCAAAGCAGAAAACGCTAAGCAAGCCGCCAACAACAAACACGCATATGTAAAAACAGACGACTTCACAAAACCCCACCCTCCGTTGAGCCATGCTTTGGGGAATTTGCCTGCCCCACCTCAACACAAAAGAAAATGTCACGCTTCACAAGGCAAAACCTGCCCTTCATGTAACCTAAAACGGTGCGGCATCGCCTTTGCCAAAGCCTCATGGTGCGTAACCACCAGCGCAGCCGTGCCCAACTCCCGGTTGAGCTCATGCAAAAGCTCCATAATCCCAAAACCCGTCCTCGGGTCCAAATTCCCTGTAGGCTCATCGGCCAAAAGCAAGGCAGGCGCCAACATGAGCGCACGGGCCAAAGCCACTCGCTGGGACTCCCCCCCAGATAACTCTCCGGGTTTGTGCTCACACCTGTCCTCCAGGTATACTTTCTTGAGCAAATCCCTCGCCCTTGCAAGGGCTTTTTGCCTGTCCTCCCGGCGGATGAGCGCCGGCATCGCCACATTCTCCAAGGCCGTAAATTCCGGCAACAAATGGTGCGCCTGAAAAACAAAACCGATGGTCTTGTTCCGCAACTCAGCTTGCGCAGCATCATTCAACATAAAAACCGACTTCCCCTGGCATTCCACTTCCCCAGAAGTCGGCATATCCAATGTCCCTAAAATATGCAAAAGCGTGCTCTTCCCGGAGCCGGAGCTCCCAACCAAAGACAACATCTGCCCCCGGTATATGGATAAATCCACACCCCGCAATACTTCAATGCACCTCTCGTGCATAAAATAGGACTTGCAAACCTTGCGTACGGTTAACAGCGCTGTCTCTTTGCTCACTCGGACTTTAACCCCTCGGCCGGCTCCACTTGCGAAGCCTTTATGGCCGGATAAACGGAGGCCAAAAATGTTACCAGTACAGCAATGACAAAGGCCAAAAATACCTGACCCCCGTCCAAATGTACGGGTAGGGAAGGAATGTAGTAAATTTTAGGGTCCAACTGTAGGCCAATCTTCTTTATCGCTAAACACCACGCTATCCCTGAGCCTAAACCCAAAACCCCTCCGGCAACCCCTATCTGCAAGCCTTGCAACATAAACAGCTTCACAATGCCGCCATTGGAAACCCCTAGGGCCTTCAATACGGAAAGCTCCTTGCGCTTCTCAAGGCCCAGCATAATCATCGTCGCCACTATCAACCCTACCGCTACCACAATAATGATGGAAAGAATGATGCCCATCACCAGCTTCTCAAGCCGAAGCGCCGAAAATAAAGCACGGTTCATGTCCCCCCAGTCGCGGGTAACATAGGGGTAGCCACCCAAAACCTCACGTATCCTCTTCGCTATGCGGCGCGCATCGTCTACGTCCTTCACCTTAAACTCCAGGCCCGTCGCCCCCTCTATGTTGAAAAAATCCGCCGCCTCCTTCAACTCAATATAAACAATCTTCGAGTCATAGTCATACATGCCCGAATGAAACAGCCCTACCACACGAAAAGCCCGGCTCTTGGGCATGGGGCCCTGCGGCCCTAACTCGCCCCCCAAAGGGGAAACCACGTTGAGACGATCACCCACCATAACGCGCAACTGCGCCGCTATCTCCCGCCCTACAATAATTCCAGGCAGCACCACCTTCGGCGCTGTCTTCGAAATCTCAATGAGCCCCTCCTCCTCCAACTCCTTGGGAAAGGCCCCCGGCAACAAAGGCTCTATGGCCGGCGCCTCCTCGCTACCAACCCCTTTCCCCGGGTGCAACAAAACCTCCACACCGGCGCCATGCAGCATGTATTCGGGCAAGTCCGTCACGCTGCCTATGCTTTGAGGCTCTATGCCCTTAATAATGGCCCCCGCAATGCTGGCCTGGGACGAAAGCATTACCTCGCGAAAAATAAACGGCGTTAGCCCCGTTACCCCAGGCACCTTCGCCACTTGCAGCATGACTTCCGCCGGGTTGGCCATGTCGGTTCCGGACATAATAATAATGCCGTGCGCATTCGTCCCCAAAATCTTCTTCTGCATGTCACTCGAAAAACCACTCATCACCGAAAGGACAATAATGAGGGCCATCACCCCCACCCCTACCCCGCCGACGGCCAATGCGGCCATGAGCTCCGAAGGCTTGTTCTGCCGAAGTTTGCGCCTCGCCAAAGCCTCCTCCGCCGCCAGAGGGTTTTTCTCCCCCAACTTCTTTATCCGGGCCAACTCTACACGGGACTCGGCCGCCGTCACTATCCACCAAATCAGCAAAGGTGGAAAAATCCCCATCAACAACACCACCAACACCCTCAACAAGGCGCGGGGCTTAAATACTTGAAGGTGCTTGGAGGCCACAAAAAACTCAAACCCCAAGCGCGTGTCCCATTTCCCCGAGGAGGCAACAACAAAACCCAAACATATGCCAAAGAAAAAACCTATTAACAAAACGGCAAAACCCAAAAGGTAGCTCGCAGCGGCATTCTCCTCACCCAACAAATTGGCCAGGTGCATCACCTCACGCAAACGTATTTGCCACTGGGGCAACCACGCAATGTCCGTGTGCAGACGAATGAGAAATACAGGCAAAGGAAGCCCAAAATAGACAATGGCCAGCGTCGCTTCAGGTATCGCAAACTGCCGCGCTAAAACAGCACCCCCTATGCCGGAGGCAAAGGCGAGGAGGAAGGCTAAAATACCCGCGAGGCTTAGGGCTATAATGGGAGTCCACCCTGTGCTGTCCCCCCCCTCCCCTGCTACCCATTCGACATAAAGCGTTAGGAAACAAAACTCAGCAAGCAGAATGCCTGCAGCGTATACCCAGAAAGTCAGCCAATGGAAGTCGCGAAACTGCAATAGGCCCACATAGCTTGCGTCGGTGGTTGAGGCCGGTATTTTAGGGGAGGGAGGCGGGGAGGTGGCCGCCCATAAAACCAGCCCACAAAGTATCAACGCTACCCAAAGTACCGCTACATTCCAAGCCAGAGGGAAAGCAAGCTGACCCCCACTCCAAAAAATTTCCACCACGGGGCCAAAACCGACAAGGGACAAACTCAGGTGCTTCAGCCATGTGCTCAGCAACTCTTTTTGGAGCAGACATACCACCATCCCCACAAGGCCGACGGCTGCCGACAACATTCCCAGGCGATGTAGCCAAACGCGTAACTTCATTTCGAGGCAGACCTCAGCAAGGGAAACAAAATGACGTCTCGAATGGAGGCCGCGTTGCTCAAAAGCATGGCCAACCTGTCGATGCCGATGCCCTCCCCCGCTGTGGGCGGCAAGCCATGCTCCAAGGCCCGCAAATAGTCCTCATCAAAATCCATGGTCTCCTCTTGGCCGCGCTCCTTGGCCCTCAGCTGCGCCAAAAAACGCTCCCGTTGGTCCATCGGGTCATTCAACTCTGAAAAGGCATTCGCAATTTCCCGGCCCGCGACAAACAACTCAAAACGGTCCGTCAACTGGGGGTTGTCCTCGCTCCTGCGTGCCAAGGGACTCAAAGCCACGGGAAAACCCGTCACAAAAGTGGGCTGCACCAGTTGCGCTTCCACATATTCCTCAAATAAAATGCCCCAAAGCTCAAAAGCACTCAACGCAGCCAGCCCCTCTTGCGCGGAGGGCGGCATTTTTTTGGCCGCAAAAAACCGCAGCTTGTCGGCGTCCTCCAAGTCCTCCGGACGAAGCTCTCCAAGCTGCGCCAAAAGGGACTCGGCCATGGAAATGCGGGTGTAGCCTTTGGCAAAAGAAAGCTTGTGCTCGCCAAAAACCACCGTGGTGCTGCCTGTCACATGCTGGGCTGCCTCTGAAAGCATTTCCTCCGTCAACGCCATGAAGTCCTCATAGGTGGCGAAGGCTTCATAAAACTCCAGCATGCTAAACTCAGGGTTATGCCGGGTGGATAAACCCTCATTACGAAAATTACGGTTTAACTCATAGACGCGCTCAAAACCGCCTACCACCAAACGCTTTAAATAAAGCTCCGGGGCAATACGCAAAAACAACGGCATGTCCAAACTGTTGTGGTGCGTCACAAAAGGCTTGGCAGCAGCGCCCGACACCAAAGGGTGCATCATCGGCGTCTCCACTTCCACATAGTCGCGCGCATCCAAAAACTGTCGAATGAATTTTACCAGGCGCGTCCTGCGCAAAAAGGTTTCGCGGACTTCCGGGTTGGCAATGAGGTCCAAATAGCGCTGACGGTAGCGCAACTCCACATCCGAGAGGCCATGCCATTTGGCAGGCAAGGGACGCAAAGCCTTTGTCAGCGGACAAAGTTTCAAAACCGCCAGGGTCAGTTCTCCCGTTTTGGAAATGAAGGGCTCCCCCTCAACCCCCACAAAATCCCCCATGTCCAACTGCTGAAACTTGGCAAAGGCTTCACCGAGTGTGTCCTTTTTGACATGCAGCTGAATTTTCCCGCTCCTGTCGGAAATGACAACAAAGGCCGCCTTGCCAAAGGAGCGTATGCTCAATACCCGCCCCGCTATGAGGTAGCGGAGGGGGGAGGACAACAACACTTCGGCCGCTACCCCCTCACAACGCGCGGCTACCTCCGCTATGCTGTGCGAGGGTTTGAAGCCATTTCCCCAGGGGTGGACGCCCAACTCGCGCCACTTCTCCGCCGAGGCCAAACGTTGCTTAAAAAGCTCCTGCTCCTTCAAACCTTCTTCCGACATGAAGGCGATAGAGCCGAATTGTCTCAAGCTTGCAAGCCCAAAGGCAAGGGGAGGAAAATTAGGGGCCTGCCCTCCTTGCTGTGCCCCCTCCCCTATGGCCCTAAAAGGGGAGGTTTTTAGGGGGCCCTCACCCCCTAAACTTCGGCTGCCCCCCCCTGGGAAATTCAGTCGGGAGGACTTTCCTTCCCTCGGTTGCCTTTGAGCATACTCAACGCAAAACCCACCACCAACACCGCCCCGGCTACCAAAACACCCCACAACAACCACGTCTTCCAATGCCTGGCCTGGGACGCCGGCTTCACCTCCTTGGGCACAGGCTTGAGGGCTGCGTCCCCTGCTAAAATTTCAACGGGGCCCATTCCCGCCGTCACCGGCTGCCAAGCCTCACCCCTCTGTTGACGCAAAGCTTCAAGGGTGTGCAGCAAGGAGGAGGACATACGTTCGGCTTGGGTGCTGCCGGCGGCCAAAGCATAGGGGGCTTCGCCTTGCAGCATAAAAACCAAAACCTCCGGACGGTAGAAAAGCCTCAACGTCGGCACAGCAAAATTGCCCGGCAAAGCGTCCAAAACCAGACGCCAATAACGGTCGCGGCAAACGCCATTCAAAGGCTGTATGCTGGAGCGAATTTCTGTCCCCGTCATTTGTACCACATAGGCCACCCATGCCTCGGCACGTGTGCGCCAAACGCCTTCGGGGGTGTCCCGGCTTTGCAATAGCCACCGCTGGGTCGTGTTGTTCTCGGACAGGACGTCCACGCGCTCCATGGGAAACCTCCCCCTTAACTCAAATTCAAAAGTGGACTGCCCCCTCTCCTCCCTACGCCGGCCCTGCAAGTCCTTCCATTGCCAATTTTGGGGCAACGCTACCTGAGAAATAACATCCGCATATACCCCGGTTAAAGGAAGTTCAGGTTGGGCCTCCTTTAGCTTTAAACGCAAATAGCGGCAGCGGCTGTTAAGCTCCATACGGTTATGGCGCAGGGCCTGCCTTTCCTTGGACAAATTCAACAGAGGGGCCCTGGAGACCAGCAGACGCCATTGGCGCAAGTCGTCGCTGCATTCCACATCCACATATTGCTCAAAAGGCCCCGCGTCCTCGGCCCAGTCCAAAGTCAAGGTACGCAAGGGTTCACGAAGGGCGCTCGCGTCTATCAACCAACTCGAAGGCGCAACCACCTTCTCCGGCGGCGTCTGTATGTTCAACAGCTTCACACTGCCGTCCGGGTTGCTCACCACCCATAAACTCACATCATCCCCCTCCTTGGCCTGGGGGCTTTGGGGCAAGGCAAACCAGGGCAAGGACAAAGTCCGAGAGGAAGTCTCCACCTCAAATGTAGGGCTGAGCAGTGCCGCAGGGAGCGCTTGCCCCTGAGCATTAAAAATTTCCATGTCCAGCAACTGGGGACTTTGCAGCGTCTGATAAACCTCCCGGCTCAGAGGGAGTTGATAGATGCCGCCCTCGGCAGAAGGCAGGCTCAAAACCCATTGCTGCGCATAGTCCTCACGTTGGCCGGCATGCGCAGCCATAGAAAACGCCAGCAAGGCCCCAAACCCCCAAACGCTTGTCGCGGTTTTTTTCATGGGGGGCCTTCCTCCTCCCCCTTGGCCTTCTTCAGGGGGGAGCGGGGGGGGGCAGGGGCAAAATAGCCGGTTATAATGCCTAAAATACCATAGGCGATATAGGACAATATTCCTAGAATATTCCCAAGGTTAGACCAGTCTACCAGGGCTAATTTCACCAATACGGCCCCCAGCAGGACGACCCCCATCAACCATAGCCTCCATAGCCCCTTACGGGAGCCTACTATCCAACCCAATACCCCCAGTATGCTCCACGTAACGGTGAGACTGGTTTGCGTCAGCACCTCTCTCCATAGGGAACGACTCCACATAGAGCCAGCAAACCCACCCCAGTGGTAACTCAGGCGCAAAGCCGCCACGCTTATAAATATAAAACCCGCCACGGGCAAAACCGTCCAATAGAAAAATTCCCTATGGCTGCTTTGGCCTCGCCTGAACCAAAGTACGGCAAGCAGCAACAGGGCCAACTGCGCCAACTCCAGCGGGTTGAGCAGCGGAATCCACGGCAAAGGCGCACTGCCGGCCGGAAGAAACAAAGCACTCAGCCACCAGAGCGCCAATATGACGAAGAGGGCGGACTGGGAAAATGGACGTGCCTCCTCGAAGGACGCCCCCTGCGGAAAAGCCAGCCAGCGCCAGCAAAAAATGCTGGCTGCAAATACCAACAGCCAGGGGAGGGCGATGCCTGCAACTACCCAACCCTCCCCTAGGGCAAAAGAAAACCCCAGCCACCTTAGCCAACTGGAAAAAACCAACATCCAAATCAGCCACCATAACATTTGTAGGGGGGTGGCTAGGCTTCCACCCTTTAGACACACTAGGCTGCGAAAACCTAGGGCTGCAAAAACCCCCCACGCCCATAAGCCATAGCCTCCAAAGGGGTGCGCGTGTACCCTCACCTGCCAAAACAACAAAGGCAAGGCCGCTATGAAAGTCAGCAGCGTGGTGAGGCTCAAACCCAGCGCCGGCCAACGACGGTAGGCCTCCGCGGCAAGCCACCCTGTCAATAGGGCAAATACCAAGAAGAAATCCGCTTGGCGGCTGCTTTGTATGAAAACATCTGCTTCATGAATGGCGTTGCCGCACCACCACGCTAAACCCCATATATAAAACAAGGTTGCCATCTCCATTCGCTTCGCTTTGAAATAACATAAGGCGCTGGCAAAACCTCCCAAAGCCACCAGCAAGGCGCTCATGAAGGCCGAGTTGGCAAACAAAACAGCTTCACCGCTGCCCCAAAGCCGGCTCGCCTCTCCAGAGAAAAACGCGAAGCCTGCCAGCAACTGCAAGCCTACCCCTGTCAGTTGAGGCAACCACCGCTTTTGCTTCAAACCCAACCCAACGAGGCCTGCACCCTCCAGGGCAAAAACACATGCCGTGCTTTGGGCCGACAGGGCCAAGGGTATGGACAAAGTCGCAAAGCCCACCGAGAGAATGGCATAAACCTGCCCCAGCGCGACAAAGTTTTTCCTCTTTATAAAAACCGCTGCCAAAGCCGCATAGAGTACGCCCAGGCCCAGCGCGCAAAAGGCCGAAGGCAATTTCTCAAACTCAAAAAGGCCTGCCTGCAAAATGAAGGCAATGAGCGGCGTGCCAAACAACAAACTGCCATCCAATATGTCCTTGCGGCTCGCGACTCGCTTGCGCGCATAGAGGATGGGAATCAGCAAATAGAAAAGGAAAAACAACACCAAAAAAGGCTCGGTGCTGGCGAATTTTTCCGGTTGGTATCTCAATATGCCCCAAGTCGTCCCTATGCCGAAGGTGAAAGCAAAACCCAAAAGGTTGAGTCCACGCCAGGAGCGGTACCAGGCAATGCCTAAAATGGCTGCGTTTAACAGGGCATAATAGGAGAATAAGGCCACATGGTTGTCGCTTCCCGTTGAAAGCCAAATGGGCGCCATAAACCCCGCCAAAACGGCGAAGACGGCCAGCGCTTTGGCGTTTTGCACCACGGCCAACACACCGGCGCCCGCAATGAGTGCGACGGACAAGGCCATGGCAACGCTTGCCGGCAGCATTTCATACCATTTGTATGCGGCAAAAACGGTCAGCAGCAAAATGCCTATGGCGCCGCCTTGCAAACTCAGCGCAAACGCACGGTGGCTTTCACGCTTCCTCCACGCAAACACCAACCCACCCAAGGCCAGCGCCGCAATGCTCGCCAAACGCAACTCCATCGGAAAAACCAGCCACTCATTTTCAACCACATATTTGAGCAAAGCGGCCATCCCCGCCAACAAAACCAAGGTGCCGATTTTGACCGGCACGTTGCCCTCCGTAAACCACCGCTTGACGGCTAAAACACCCCTCCCCACCCAGTCCGGTTCCGCTTTTTTAAATTCATCCTTGGAGGAAACATGGGAAGGCGTCTTCACATCTTGGAAAGGAGGGGGGGGTATTTCCTCTAAGGCAACAAGGGGGGGCGCCTCAGGAGGAGGGGGGGCGTCTTCCCGCAATGTTCCAACGCTTCCTCTAGGGGGCTCCTCGGAAAGAGGGGGGGGTATTTGGTTTGCCAGTTTAAAGGCTTCCAACAAAGACTCTAAAGAAGGCGCTCCCACATCTTGGGGGGAAGGGGGGGCTGCCTGAGGAGGAGAGGGTACTGCTTGAGGGGGGGGTTCAAAGACGGTTTTAGGGGCCGTTAGAGGTATTGTTTGAGGGGCCGTTTGGAGCTGTATTTCGTGCTCCGCCGGAGGCGCAACAGAGGGCCCTTCTGCCGGCGCTTCCTGCGTTTTGGAGGACAGAAACTCCTTCCAGGAAGTTTCAAATTGCTGCCAAGCAACGCGCTGCAAATAGAGGCCGTTCTCCAAAGCGCGTATTCTTTTCTTCATGCCCGAAAGCGATACGAGCACCGAAATCAACCCGAAGAACACCAGAGGGAACAAAAAAACCAGGAGAACAACCACCATCTCTTCCATTTGGAGCCTCTTATTTCCTTCATACCCCTATGGGCCGCCGCCCTCTCGCCCTAAGCCTCAAGGCATATTTCGCGCCTATTCCCCCACACCTAAGCATGTAAAGGCCCCCTCTACAATGGCCTTCTCCACCAGGGCCTAGGGGCCAGTCCGGGTTTCAACCCAACCCCCTCTAGGTTGAGAGGGCCCTCTTAGTTCTCCGTAGGGTTACGGTTGGGGTTTTTGACGCCCATCAGTTGCGCCACAATAAAAGCGTCGAGGTCCCCATCCAGCACCTTGTCGACGTTGCCGGTCTCCACACCCGTCCTCAAGTCCTTCACGAGGCGGTAGGGGGCCAGCACATAGCTGCGTATTTGAGAGCCGAAGGCAATGTCCGCTTTGGCGGCTTCGGCGACGTCCTTGGCCTCCTGGCGCTTCTTCATCTCCAAGTCATAGAGGCGCGCCTTGAGTATTTTGAAGGCCATTTCCCGGTTGGCATTTTGGGAGCGCTCGGTTTGGCAAGTCACCACCATACCGGTGGGGAGGTGGCGCAGTTGGGCGGTGGAGGAGGTTTTGTTTACCTTCTGCCCCCCCGCCCCCCCGCCGCGGATGAATTTCAACTCTATGTCCTTTTCGGGAATGTCGATGCGGACTTCCTCATCCAACTCCGGGTAGACGTCGATGGCCGCAAAGGAGGTGTGGCGGCGGGCATTAGAGTCAAAGGGGCTTATACGTACCAGGCGGTGGATGCCTATTTCCGCCTTGAGGTAGCCATAGGCGAAGGCCCCCTCTACCCTAAACGAGACGTTTTTATAACCCGCCTCCTCCCCTTCCACCATGTCGTTCATCTCCACCTTCCAACCCCTCTGCTCGCAATAACGCATGTACATCCGCATCAACATGGCCGCCCAGTCCATGGACTCCGTGCCACCCGCCCCGGCGTTAATGTCCATGAAGCAATTCAGGCGGTCCGTCTTCTCTGCAAGCATGCGCTGCAATTCCAAGCCACGTATGCTTTCTTCCAGCTTCGCAACGACGGCGCTCGCCTCTTCCAGCGTGGAAGCGTCCTTGGCCTCCTGGCCCAACTCCCAAAGCACCTTGGCGTCCTCCAAGGCCCTTTCCGCCTGCTCCACCGTGTGGACGACATTCTCCAATTCTGTTTTCTGCTTCAGCAGGTTTTGGGCCTGCACCGGCGCGTCCCAAAAACCCGGCAACGAGGCTTCTTGCTCTATACGGGCAATGTCGGAGCGTTTGCGCCCTATGTCAAAGACTCCTCCGAAGTCCCAAAAGCCGCTCTTCCAAGTCTGCCCAATTCAACTCCACTTCGTTTGCGCTGCTCATCCGTTCCATTCTCCAAGCATGAAAAACAACCCTCTCGTCGGCATATTCAGACAAACACATTGGCCTACATGTTTTTTTATTTGCAAAAGTTGCCGAGGAAAGTCCTGCCAGAGGTATAAGCTTTTTAAACAAAAAAGGAGGAAATTTTGAAATTTGAATTGGCCCCTCTCCCCTATTCCAAACAAGCCCTCTTGCCCCACCTCTCTGAGGAAACCTTGGGCTTCCACTATGAGAAGCACCACCAAACCTATTTGAACAACCTCAAAAACCTGCTCCAGGGAAAACCCGAAGCCGACGCCTCGCTTGAGGAAATTGTCAAAACTTCCTCGGGGGCCCTTTTCAACAACGCAGCCCAAGTTTGGAACCATGACTTCTATTGGAAGTCCATGAAACCCCAGGGCGGAGGGGAGCCCACGGGAAAACTGGCCCAAGCCATTGTCCGGGACTTCCAAAGCTTCGCAGAATTTTCTGCCCAATTCGCCAGTGCGGCCATCGCCCACTTCGGCTCAGGCTGGGCTTGGCTTGTCTCCGAGAAGGGAAGCCTCAAAATTGTCACCACCGGCAACGCGGACACGCCTCTCAAACAGGGGCTGCAATGTCTGCTCACCTGTGACGTATGGGAGCATGCCTATTATGTGGACTACCGCAACCTGCGCGCCAAATATGTGGAGGCCTTTTTGAAGCACTTGGCCAACTGGGAGTTTGCTTGCGCGCAATTTGAATGAGGTTGCGTCCGACTTCACTTCTTGCCTGCTTTTTTGGAAGCGCGTTTGTTTTTTTTGCCTGAGGTTTTGGGGGCAGGCAAAGAAGGTTGATTGTCCGGCAACTCCTGGGCAGGGGCAGGGGGGGTGGGGGTTGTCTGCTTGCGCGCCAAGGCCACAAAAACCAGCGCCAACGCGCTGTGCGCGGGCAAGGCCAGGGCGAGAATGTTCCAGTTATTCTGATCGAAAACGGGCAACCACTTCAACCCCACCCCCAACCAGGAAATACCTGCAAGGCAGCAGCACAACCATGCAAGGCGCTCCATGGAACGCCGGGCGCCTTTGCGTGCAAAGGCCCAGGCCCAAACCCCACCCAACCAGAAAAGGGGGTGGGCCAAAAAGAGGTTTTCATTCCCATGCGTCACCGTGTGGTTTGTAAACTCCATGGCCAGCAGAATGCTCCCCAAAAAACCCCAAAACAAAAACCACAGGAGGCCCCCAAGGCCTAGGCCCCACCTGGCCCACCTTCTCCCTTTGGAAGCCCAATGGCCTAATAGCCCTAAAACCATAGCGAAACTTAGGCCTAGGCCCAAGCATGGCCATTCTGTTTGGGGCGTCGACTCGCGGGGGCTGGGCCGTACTTTGTTTTTGGAAAAATCCCACACCTTGGAAACCAGAGGCTCTGCAAATGCTTCCCGGTATATTGAAAACTGCAAAATCCGCTTTTCCAACTCGTCCGGCAAAAAAGCCTCTTCAAAGGCGCTGATGGGTTTGTCCAGTTCGTCATTTTGAAAAAAATCCAAAAGCAACAACATGGGCCCATTTACCGCGGAATAGCGCCGCGTATGCTCCCGAATGCTCATACGGGCGGGCTGCTGTTTGAGCCAGGCGGAAAACTGCCCACCCAAAATACCATCCAACAAGTCCCTCACACGCGTCGCGCAATTGTCGTTGTAGTGGTGGTATAAATATGTGCGGTTGTCAGGCAAAGCATTCTCTTCCAGCGCAGCAGCCATGCCTTGGGCCTCTTTGGGCGTCAAATGAAACAGCGACAAACGTACATGCCTGTCTTCTTGCGCATACATATTCAAAACAGGCATCACCGACGTCACATCCAAAAAAAACTCCAAACGCCCCATGGCAAAACGCGGCAACATTTCAGGGCTCACTTCAAAGGCGCCATAGTTATACATGCGGCTTTTCAGACGCTTGGGCTCCTCCACCACAAAAGCAATATGCCCCCACCATGCCGCTACCTCATCCCCCGGCCCAAAAGTAGCCAAAAGTATTTGAGGGGGAGAAGGGGCCTCCTCCTCCACAGGAGAAGACACCTGGGACAGCAAAAGCAAATGGGCCAGCAATAGGGCGGCGCTACAAGAGAAAACCATAGGAGAGGCCCAAGTCTCACAAGCTTTTGACGGCTTGTCCACTTGAACGATTTGACGAAGTCATGCAAAGTCCTCAAGCGCAGTTATGCCAACTTATAGCCATACCCATTTCAACGGAGTCCCCTTGCCTTGAAAGACGACAGCGAAACAACACCTCTCCCTACCCTGGCGCCTGACTCCTTTGAGGTCCATATTGCCCCCCAAACCGTACAACTCGGACAACCCTTCTCCCTCTATGTCTCCCTGAAACATGCCCCCTCCTTCCGCTTTGAGCTTTTGAATCCACCCAACAATTCCAGTTTCGACATTTTTTCGAAAACGCGCAGCCGCGAGGATGGCCCCCAAGACAGCACCACCACCTTCTCCCTTCAAATGGCCGCCTTTGAGTTGGGTACCCTTGAGCTTCCTCCACTCCAGTTTGAAGTGGCGACGCCTGAACAAGTGGGTTCTTTTGTGCTGCCCAGCCAAACCCTTGCTGTGGCCAGCTCCCTTAAAACAATACCCTCCCAGCTGGAAGATGTACGCCCCCCTGCCCCCCTCTTTATAGCCAGCTATACGCTGCTCTATTGGGGTGCTGCTGTCTTGGCGGTGACTTTGGCTTCTGTCCTCATTTGGAAGTGGTGGAGCCAAAGAAAAAAAGTCCCTCTGCCCGTCGTCCCAAAATCACTGGAAGAAAGGACGAGAGAAGCACTGAATGCGCTTCAAGCCCAAGCACTTCCGGCCCAAGGAAAAACGCGCGAATATTATTTCATGCTCTCCGAAATCATCCGCGGCTATATCGGCGAGCTTCACCATTTTGACGCTCTCGAATGTACGACGACAGAGTTTGTCGCTTCCATTCAAAACCTGCACTCAACCGAGCTTCCCATCGACGCGCTGGCTAAGTTTTCTTATGAATCCGATTTTATTAAATATGCAAAGGGGAATGCCGATATCGCCAAGTGTGAGCTAGACTTTAAATTCGCCTGCCATTTGGTTGAAAAAACCTCTCCAACTGACCCACCACCTATCCACCATGTCCAACCTCCACTTCCATAGTCCGCTCGCACTATGGCTCCTGGTTTTGTTGCCAGTGGCTTTTGCCTTCGGCATCCGCAACCAGCGAAAACGTGCTGCACTGCGCTTTGCTTCTGCCACCCTCTTCCCCGCACAAACCAAAGGAACACGCGCCCGCCTTTGGTGGCTCCTCCCTTCCCTTCAAATGCTCAGCCTCTTCTTGGCCATTGTGGCCTTGGCCCGCCCTCAAATCCAAGAGCGCTATACGAGAAAACATACTGTCGAAGGCATTGACATTATGATTGCGCTCGATCTCTCCACCTCCATGAGAGCAGCCGATTTCAAACCCACCAACCGCATCAACGTCGCTAAAAAAGTGCTTTCTGAATTCATTGAGCAACGCGGCAATGACAGAATCGGCCTCGTCGTCTTTGCAGGGCTCGCCTATACCCAAGTGCCGCTCACCTTGGACTATGGCATTCTAAAACAAATTGTGGGACAGCTGGAAACAGGCATCATTCAAGACGGAACGGCCATTGGCGACGCGCTGGCCAGCGCCTTGCTTCGCCTGCGCAAATCCGAAGCCAAAAGCAAAGTCATTGTCCTTATTACGGATGGCGATAACAATGCAGGCCGCCTCTCTCCCCTGGACGCAGCACAAATAGCTGCAAGCTACCACATCCCCATTTATACCATTCTGGTCGGCAAAGGAGGAAAAGTCCCCTTCCCAAGGAACGATCCTCTGTTTGGAACCATTGACTGGATTGAAATAGACATTCCAACCAATCCAGAGTTGCTTGAAAATGTGGCGGCCATTTCCGGCGGCATCTCCTATATCGCCACCGACAAGCAGTCTCTGGAGCAAGGACTCCAAAATGCACTCAACGCTTTTGAACGCTCTAAACTGTTGGACGGCACACCGGACTCCAGCTATGCAGAGTTGTTCGGTGGTTTTCTGCTGGCGGCTTTCCTGCTGATGGTTGCAAAAATCATTCTCCAAAACGGCCCCCTACGTGTGCTTCCATGACAAATTGGACATTCCATTTTTTGGGCTATCCCCTGAACATCCAAAAACCTTGGATGTTGCTGGGGCTTTTGCTTGTCATGGCATTGACGCTGTGGAGCATCGCCCAGGCATGGCGGCGCATTCAAAAGGCCTCCACCCTTGCCGCTCCACATTTGCTGAAAACACTGGCGCCCGGCATTTCGAAAACACAGCCCCTCTATAAAGCCCTCCTCTCTTTTTTGGGGCTGGGTTTCTTTGTCATCGCTTTGAGCCAACCCCAATGCGGCAATCAAACCGAAATTATTAAACGCCGCGGCGTCGACATTGTCTTGGCCATGGATGTTTCAAAATCCATGCTCACCAAAGACGTCCTGCCCAGCCGCTTGGAAAGGGCAAAATTGGAATTCTTTCACCTCATCGGCAAACTCAATGGCGACCGAATCGCCATTGTGGTTTTTTCAAGCTCGGCTTTTGTGCAATGCCCTCTGACCAGCGACTATGGGGCTGCACAACTCTTCCTCAACAGCATCCACGTCGACGCCTTTCCTCCCGGGCCTACCAATATAGGCGCTGCATTAAAACTTTCAGCGAAGCTTTTTGAAGATGCGGGCACAGGCTCCAAAAGCCGTGTCGTCGTTTTGCTTTCTGACGGAGAAGACCTTTTCACCGAAGTGGAAAACGGCATTCAGCAACTCAAAGCCGCAGGCGCTCAAGTGCTGGCCGTTGGAATCGGCAGCGAAACAGGAGAGCCCATCCCCAAATATAACGCGGAGGGAAATATTGCCGGCTATATAAAGGATGCTCAGGGTAAAACCGTTATCTCCCGCCTTAATAAACAAATTTTGGAAAACATCGCCAACGCAACAGGAGGGGAATTTTTCTATGAGCCCAACGGCGTTGCAGCCAACCTCGTAGGCACACGCATCGACTCCATGCAAAAAGAAGAATTCGAATCCCGCGTCACCACCCGCTATGCGGAAATGTTCCAGCCCTTTGTCGCACTTGGAATCCTGTTCCTGCTGTCGGGAATGTTGGTGTCATCCTCCAAAAGGAGGACTTCATGACAGCTCGCTTTTGGCTCTCCCTTTGGCTGGCTCTCGCCTTCTCTTTTCCTGCCTTCGCCCAAAACCTCCTCCAAAAAATTCCCCCCAAGGTTCAACGCGGAATAAAGGCCTATGGGGCGGAGCGCTTTGAAGATGCCCTCGTTGCATTCGATGAGGCCCAAAGGGAAATACCTTCAAATGCTCAACTCGAATTCAACCGAGGTACGACTTTTTATAAACAAGAGAAATATGAGGAGGCGCTTCAGTCGCTCAGCCATGCCCGAGAATTGGATGACGGCAAGCTTCAGGGCGATATTTTTTATAACATGGGCAACACCTATGCAGCCATGGGCCATGCTGCCGATGCCATCGCTTCCTATCGCCAAGCTTTGAGAATCAATCCCCAAGACGCCATGGCAAGGCATAACTTAGAGTTCCTGCTCGGCCAGCCCCCTGCTCCCCAAAAGGATAACTCTAAAAATAACCAAAAAACTAAAAATACCTCAGGAGATAACAACCCCTCGGATGATTCTAACCCAGAGTCCAACCCCAATACGCCCCCTCAACCCAAACCACGCGACAACAAAATACCCCCTCCTGACAATGAAACAACGCCCCCAAAAAATACCCATGGAAACCAAGAGAATTCCTCTCAAACCTCCCAAAATACTCAACCCGACAGCCACTCCAAATCCGAGCATTCAAACGAAGAAACTTTAGAAAAAAATGCACAGGAAGACGGCTTTCTTCGACAACAAAAAAGACAACTCGGACAAGAAGACGCAGATAAAATTTTGGATGCCTTCGGAATGGATGAGAAAAGTTATGAACCCTGGCGCTTTCAGAAAAAAACGCCTGTGGAAGGGTGGCAATATGAGCAAGATTGGTAGGTGGTTCTTCTCCCTTCTCCTCTGCTCCCTCCCAGCATGGGCAGAACTTGAGTTTTTTCAGTTCGCCGATAAGACAACGGTTGGCCTTGAAGAAACCTTTCAACTCAGTGTGGTTGTCTCTGATGCGCCCTCCAATGCTCAACTGGAGCTTCCTTCCAGCAATGACTTCGAAATCCTCTCGCGCTCCCAATCCACTCAACTTCAATATAGGACAGGCAGCGACTTCCAAAAAGAACAACGCTATCTCTTCGTCCTGCGCGCTAAAAAAGAAGGGCGTCTGCTCATCCCTTCAGCATTTTTGAAAATAGGGAAAAACACCTATAGGACAGAGACCGTCGCTGTCCATGTCGTCCGAAGCCAAACAGCCAATACGCCCTCTCTCAAAGGAGGCCCTTCCCAAAAAGCTCCCCTCATCCCCCGCTCAGACTCAGACTTGTTTATACAAATGACGCTCGACAAATCATCTGCCTATGTCGGAGAACAGGTTTTGCTAAGCTTGCAGGCCTATTCCCGAACAGCCAACATCAACATTGAGTCCCTTTCTATGCCTACTTTGAAAGGCTTCTTGAGTGAAGACATTGAGCTGAGCTGGCCATTGCTTACCGAAAGAAAATCCGTGGACGGCGTCAGTTATTATGCCACGACACTTAAAAAACGCGCCCTCTTTGCCATTCAATCGGGGAGTTATACGGTGGAGCCGGCAACAGCGGATTTCGTCGTGGGACAGCTGTTCAGAGTGCGCGAGGTGCGCCGCGAAAGCAATGCCCTCACTCTTGAAATTAACGCACTCCCCCATTCCGCTGGAAACCTGCCCGTGGGACAATGGAAGTTGGAGCTTAAAGCGCCTCAAGGCACCTTCGTTGTAGGCCAACCCGTGGAGCTTGTCCTGACACTTCAAGGCACCGGAAATGTCAAAGATTTGCCGCCTCTTGAGTTGCTATTCCCCAACACATTCAGAACGTTTCAGCCGACTGTCCAAACCAACACGCAAATTGTGGACAACAAATTGCTGGGAAGCCGAAGCATGCAATATGTCGCCATTCCCCAAGAGGCCGGAAACTTCACCGTGCCCGCCGTGAAATTCGACTATTTTAATGCGGAAACAGCAAAGGTGGATTCCACACAAACCTCGCCTCTGACTCTCGTCGTGCTCCCCGGCGCCGCGGACCCCCTCCCCGGAAATATGCTTGCTCCTAATACCCCCCCTAACCCTCACCTCCTGGAGCAAGAAATCCACCCCGTCCGCCATAAGGCCCAACTGGCGCCCCCCCCTGTCCCCCTGGTAGAAAAAAACATCTATTGGATATTTTTTGCCCTGCCCCTCTCCCTGCGCCTTCTGGGTATGCTCTCTCGGTTTGCACTTGCTCAAATACGCCCCTCCCAAAAAAGACAACAACGCCAACAAGAAAAAGCTACCATCCTAAAAATAGAAACCTTGCTGAATGAATTGAAAACAAACCCCTCCGTCACCGCCTTCTCCCAACTCGGAAAAAATTTGGCCGCATTTTTGGAGCTTAAACTCGGCTTCTCCCCCCAGGGACTCACTCAAGAGCAACTCCATTCCAAAATGCAGGAGCAGGGCCTTCCCGACGTCCTGTGTCAACAGGTACTCTATATCCTCGGCGAGTGCGACGCGGCAAGGTTTGGAAATGCCCCACCCCACCCCCAATCGACGGATTGGGTTTGTACAACCATGCTCCATGTCCTGAAGGAGTGGCCATGAATTTCTTGTCTGTTCTGGCCTTGGGCCTTTTGGGCAGTTTCAGCCCCCAAGAAGCGCAATCCATTTTCCAGCAAGCCAACCAGGAATTTGCTGCCAAAAATTATATTCAAGCCAAAAACGGCTACCAAAAACTCCTGGAAGCAAATTTTGTTGGAGCAGAGCTTCACCATAACCTTGGAACCACCTGCCTGGAACTTGGAGAGTTGGGTTGCGCCATTTGGAATTTGGAAAAAGCCAGCCAGCTTTCTCCCAACTCAGAAGACATTCATTTCAACTTGGCGTGGGCACGCGCCAAACAGTTGGACTCTGTGCCCTCTGTTGAAACACCGTTTTTCTATCGCGTGCTTCGCAACATTTCCAACCCGCTTTTAGCGTGGCTTTTGCTGGGCTTTGCTTGGGCCCTTCTCCTCAGCTTTGTTTGCCTTCGCGTCTTCCCCAAACAAGCACGCCTCTTGAGGGCTATGGACTTCATGCTTTGGGTTTTGCTTGGCCTTTGCGCCTTCACATTTGCGGCCAAAGGCTATGCGCCTTCCCAATGGGAAGAAGGCATTGTCCTGCCTGAAACAGCCCTTGCACGGCAACTGCCAACAGAACAAGCCCAACCCGTCTTCGAGCTGCATGGAGGACTCAAAGTCCGCATCCTTGAGCGCACGGGCCAATTTGTCAAAATACGTACGGCCAACGGCCAAGAAGCTTGGTTAAGCCTCCCCTCCCTCGGTATGCTCTAAACATTCCCCCCCCCGCATAACCACGTTGCCCTTGTCCATAAAAAACGCTCCTGCGAAGGGCTTGCAAAAAACCACCTCGGAGGGACAAAAACCGACTCAATGCGCAGGCGGATTTCCTCGAATGAGCTTGTCAATGCTGGCACGCTCTTCGGCGGCATAGCTTTCTATCGGAATGCTGGGGACCTGCCCTGCGTCCACGGCAACAGCTTTGTTGGAGGTTTTAGAAGCCGGGGGGGATAGGGGAGGCCTAGGCGTAGGGGAGGCCGTTTCCGCCGGCGCCTGTTTTTGCAAATGTTGGAAACTCCCACAAAGTTTTTGCCAGACGGTTGTACCGCCCATAGGGACAATACCCAAGCCTAAGCCTATGGCTACCCAAAACAAAGCAAACAGCGTCAGCCGAAGAAAGCGCATGCCTCTCTTTTGCCCCAACTTGCCCAGCTGCGCCAATTTTCAGACGGGGCTTTTCGCCATTCAGGCAGAAAAGGGTTATGTTGAAGGCGTGGAAAACCCGGACTTGGGACGACTGAGCATTGAGTGCATGTTATGGGCCTCCCTGCAGCCGGAAGTCCCCGTATATTTCTGGAAAGAGGATACGTTGTGGCCACAGGTGCCCAAGCGTATTGGGCAGGCCGAGGTTTATGCGCAAAAGCTGGAAGCCTGCGTTGCCGAGACAGAGTCTCAGGCTGCGGAGCTTTGGACCCTCAAGCAGCTTGTTGCAGCGCAGAAGGCCACCTTGCTTTTCCTGCAGCAAGGGCAACTGTCCAAAGCCGAGGCGGAGCAAACACGCGCACGCCAGTTGGAGACGCAGCTTGCAGAAATGCTTTCGCTGTTTTCCTGGCCCAAGGTGGAGCACCGGCCGGTTTATAACCGGGCCACGCAGGTTTCTCGCTATGACAGTGTGGACATAGACGAAGGCCGCGGCACGGTGCAGGTATTTTGTGCGTTTAGGGGGTGCAAAAAGCCGCAGACGCTGGAATTTTCGCGCAGCAACTCGTGGTATAGGCACACGTGCATGGCCTGTGGCCGCTCTTTTTTGGTGTTTATTGCACGCCTCATGCAGCTGCAGACGACGGACTGGAAAGGGCATAGGCGCTATGTGCTGCGCCTGGAGGACGCCCAGCACAAGCATGTACGCGTCGAGTTTGTGGATGGCTCCGGCGACATTTGGCAGGTGGTGGAGCGCGACTACCTCGCTTTGCTTTATGCCTGGCACCACCAGGTTTATGCTTGGAACAGCCAAGAGGCCATGCAGACGAAGCGCAACACGGAGTTGAATGCGCTTGTCAACCTGACGCGCAGGCACGTTTTTTGGCTAAGCCGAGTGGGCCATTGTTTTGTAGCAACCGCTTTTCTAGGGGAGGGGGCAATAGAGTTAGTTTTGTTTAGGCGCTTTCGCGACGAGGTATTGTTGTCCCATTTTTGGGGGAAATGGGGGGTAGCCGCCTATTATGCCCTAGGCCCCTTCGCTGCACGCCTTCTGCTGGCGCAACCCTGGCTTAGGACGCCCATGCGCCGCCTGCTGAAGCGCATATACCACAAACTCCAAGCTGCCCTTGAGGAGGGGGGCCCTTTTAACTAAAAATAACCTCAATATTTTTAGATTGTTAACCTAATACCCTCCCACTTTCACTTAGTGTTGGCAGCTTTGTAGTTAAAATAAAGACAATATGCTGATTGTGGGGTTGATATAGGGCGGTGTTGGTTTAGAAGCATAAACGGCAGGGAAAGCCGAGGGGGAGGGCATAGGGGGGAGGGAGCGCATAGGGGGGTGTTTGTTGGGACACATCCACGGGCAGGTATTTTTTTTCGAGGAGTTAAGGGCCATGGGCATTTTAGGCATTGCAGGCAACTTCAACCCCATACCGTCGACGCAAAACAAAACCGTGGAGGACCCTCCCTCCGCTGAGAAAGCAGCGCTAACTGGGACAGCGGCAACCACACACGAGGCCTCTCATTTTGGAGGGGATGTGTTTCAAGATGAGGCTCCGCTTTCTCCGATGATAACGCTGATAGCCGGGGGAAGTTCAGACTTTGCAGAGCGGATTTCTTCGCCCAAGCTGCCCATGCCAGCAGAAGTCACCCCGTCTTCGGCAAACAGCTTTATCTCATTGATTAGCGGCAAGGGCTTTCAGTCGCTCTCTGAGTCTCAGCAAGCAAAGGCACTGGAAGTTTTCGACAAGGCGGACGACAAAGGCCGTGCGGAGTTGGTGGCGTTGGCCAAGCGCGAAGTCAATGGCAAAAGCGCTTTGGTTGACTTCTGCAAGGATGGAAAGACGACGCTCCTTGACAGTTTGCAAAAACTGGCCACTCAAACCTTGCCTAAGAAATTTGCCCGTGCGGGCATCGACTCCAAGGAGCTGCTTTTCAGCGTCATGCAGGAGGCGGCAAACCCTGGAATGGTCAATCAAGACGCGCACGGCACCTGCACGACGGCGTCGATGCAATATATGCTTTGCAAACAAAACCCGGCTGAATATGTGCGAATAATACAAGAGCTCACCTCAACTTCGGGCAAAGCGGAATTGCGTGGAGGAAAAACCCTCAGGCAAGCTCAAGAGAGCGTGGAGAGAGACTTTTCCCCTAAGCGCAGCGTTTCTGAACGGATTTTTCAAGCGGCGATGATGGAGCATTCCACAATTGGGCTCTATGACAATTCAAGAGACATCATCATCCTCAATAGGTTGAGCCAAGCATCTTCTGATATTCCTGAACTTACCACGTGGGGACTCACTGAATACGAACAAACAAAGGGACTGGAGGCTTTTTTTGGCAGGGGTTTCCAAGCGGAAAAAGACAAGGATACCCTAGGAAGAAAGCTCATAGAACGCTCGGAGAAACAACCTACCTATGCGCGCATGAAATGGGGGAACAACAAAGCATCTGGCCACGTGGTTGTCGTCGATAAGGTAGAGAACGGTCGCGTCTACTTCCATAACCCGGAGAGCACGCACATACTCATCCTAGCGCCCAACACCGAGCTGGACCGTCCACCTCGTATCCTAGAAGATCCACCTAACAGTCTTGAATCGATGGATATGGAAGATTTTAAAGCATGGGCCCAAAGCATCTTGATTGAAAAAGAATAAAAAAACAGATGGGGATAAAGCATTCTTTTTTAGTGAAAAATATTTCTCTTCGCCTGCGGCGGGCCTATAAAAAGAAATTCCCCTCCCGGGGGGGTTATTGGTGCTGGGCCTGCGGCCCGGCTGTTTTCAAAAACAATTCTTCTGCCCTCCGGACGTTGTTTTCTTGGGCCTGCGGCCCGGCCGTCTCCGCTCCGCGGCCGCTGCAGGTTTCGCCTACCGGCGAGTCACTTTTTTGTGTGACAAAAAAGTAACCAAAAAAACACCCTCTGGGGCCCTGCGGGGCTCCTGCAGCACTCGCGACCCCCTCGAACTCTT
>WQYA01000024.1 GCA_009781495.1 Cystobacterineae bacterium | reverse complement strand
TTATTTTAGGGGAGAGTGAAGGGGGGGCTAACTGCAATGCCCCAACCCCGATAGGGGGCCTCGCAGAGCCCCGGAGGGTGTTTTTTTGGTTACTTTTTTGTCACACAAAAAAGTGACTCGCCGTCAGGCGAAAACTGACGCACAAAGTGAGGGAAGAAGGCGGGCCCGCTAGGGCCTAATAAATAACGCTCAAAGTGAGAAAAGAAACGCCCGGGCCGCAGGCCCAAAAAACAACGCTCATGGTGAGAAATTCACCCCGCCCGGAGGGCAAAAAGCCCCACCCCTACATTCTGCAACTGCTTCCAAAATGCAGGAAAACTCTTTTCCACGCACTCAGGCCCCCAAAGTTGGAGAGGCACGCCCGACATGGCCGCCAAGGTGGCCGCGGACATGGCCATGCGGTGGTCCTCCCTGGAGTCCAACTCAAAACTTTTGGGCAAAGGCCCCGGCTCCACCACAAAACTGTCCCCCTCCAACCTAAAAACCGCCCCAAAGGCCGTGGCCATGGCTTTGGCCGCTTCCACCCTGTCGGACTCCTTGAGGCGCAATACCGCAATGTCCTCAAAACGGGAGGGCGCCTTCAACATGCAGGCCAAAGCCACCAGCCCCAATACCGCGTCCGGGCACTCCAGGGCGGACACCTTGAGGCCCCCTTGGGCTTGGCCGCTGACGTGGGCGAGGTTGTGCTTGCATACCGTTTCAAGCCCGAGGTTTTGCAAATGCCACCAGAGGGCTTCGTCCGGGTGGCCTTGGCCCAAACTCACGCCCGCCACAGGGTTGTTGCTGGCCCAACCCAAAAGCAGCAAATAACCCAATGAGGACCAGTCCCCCGGAATGGGCGGCAACTGCTGCGGCATGGCCTTGGTGGTTACCCAGGTGCGGCGGTTTTCTTCCCATACGGAAAAGCCGGAGCACTCCAGCCATTTGCGCGTCATGTCCCAATAGCCGGGACTCGCCAGCGGGCCGCGCAAAAACACCGAGGAAGGTTGGCAGGAAGCCCGCGCCACCCGCGCCGCCCCCAACAGCAAACTGGAAGCAAACTGGCTGCTGGCCTGGGCCTCCACCTCCATGTGCAGGGCCTTGGGTAAAAGTTGGGGGGTGTGGAGGCGCAGGGGCCAGGGGTTGCCGCGCTCTATGCGCAGCCCCAGGGGGCCCAGCGTTTGCTCCAAAGCACTCAGCAAAGCCTCGTGCGGGCGCTCCCCCAGGCGCGTGGAGCCCACAAATTCCACCTCTGCGTCAGGGCGCAGGGCAGCTTGCGTCAACAAAAAACGAAAGGGAGCCCCGCCGTCCTTGCAGTCTATGCACAAGCGGGGGCCGGGGCCAGCCAGGGCTTGGAGGCCTTTGGCCATTACCTGTACGTCGCGCGGCAAGTCCTCATGGCCTTCGGCGCCCAGGGGGGGGACGGGGGAGGGCAGGCCCCATATGTCCGCAACCACCATGGCGCGCTGCGCGTCGGACTTGGAAAGCGGCGGGCAAAGCGTGCAGGACTTCCAGGCTTCGCGTCTTATGCGGAGGGCTTTCACGGTTTTTCTCCTTTTCGCCAACATTGGGCCAAGGGCCTCCATTCCTCGAAGGCCACCTCGCATAATTCCACCTCACCCAAGGCTTTGAGCAACACCATGCGCAGGGTTTGGGCGCTTTGGTTTTTCTTGTCGGCCAAAAGCAGCCGCAAAACGGCGCTGTCCTCAGCGCCCGCCAGGGCCCGCGCCAAAGCCTCACGGCTGGGCAATTGCGCCCGCGTCCATACTTCCTCCACCTCCTGGGCCAGGGAGGGGGGGGTTATGCCCCGGCTGCGGCCTACGTCCAGGGCGCACCACAGGCCCATGCCCACCGCCTGGCCATGGCGTATACGGTAGCCGGAAAGGCTTTCTATGACGTGTCCAAAACTGTGCCCGAAATTCAGCACGGCGCGGCGGCCGCTCAACTCATAGGGGTCTTCCTCGCAAACCTGCGCCTTCATCTGCCTCGCCTGACAAATAAACTCCCCCTCCTCGGGCAGCCCCCTTGCCCAAGCCTCAAAAAGGGGGCGACTCAAACACGTCGCCATTTTCCACGCCTCACACCAGCCCTCCTGTTTTTGCGCGGCCGTCAGCGTCCCAAACAACTCCATGCACAAAAGCCCCCCCTGCGGGTAGTGGAAGGCCCCCAGCGCATTCTTCACCCCGCCGAGGTTGAGGGCCCCTTTGCCGCCCACGCTGCTGTCCGTGGCGGCAAGCAGCGTGGTGGGCCAGTGCCACAGGCGCATGCCGCGCTTGAGGGTATGCGCCAGCACGGTGCACACGTCGCCCACCGTGCCGCCGCCTAGGGCCAAAAGCGTGGCCCCGCGCGGCAGGCCTTGCAGTTGCTTGGCCAGGCGCTCAAAACAGGCCACGGACTTGGCCGCCTCCCCGGCGCGTATTTCAACGGGCGGCAGCGCGGCCTGCGCCAGGAGGGGACGCAGCTTGGGGTGCAAACGCAAAACGCGCTGGTCGGCCACCACAGCCCAGGGCCGGGGAAGGTGGGCCAGGAGGGTTTCAGGGGAGCCCCAAAAGTCGGTATTGGGCAGGTGGTTTCCGGGAGCAGTCATAGGCCGTGGGGGAAGGCGAGGGTTTGCAAACTCAAGTCGGCCAGCACCAAGGCAACCATGGCCTCCACCACCGGCACCGCTCTGGGCAAAATACAGGCGTCGTGTCGCCCTGCCTTGGCCATGTCCCCCAGCGTCGCCGTGGGCTTAAAATAAACGCGCACATGCAAAGCCTCCCCATTGGAAAGCCCCCCCTGTATGCCGCCATAACGTGCGGAAGGGGCCTGCACATTGCCCTCGTGGAAGCGTTTGCCCGGGAGGGCAATGTCGCCGAGAATATCCCCGCCCCCCCAACACACCCCGCTGACGGCCCCTATGCCTGCCAGCGCGTCGGCCAACCTCGCTTTGAGTTTGCCGAACACGGGCTCCCCCAAGCCTATGGGCATGCCCTGCGTACACACGTCCACGCTGCCGCCCAGGCTGTCAAAATTCTCCTTGGCAGAAAGGATGAGGGCGGCCATTTCCCCGGCCTCCTGGGGGAAGGGGCAACGCGTAGGGTGGGCATCCACTTCTTCACGGGTAGGGGGGGCCAGGGGGGTAGGGGCCTTGAGGGGGCCTATTTGGCTCACCCAAGCCACAGTATGCAGCCCTGGGTGCTGCTTGGCCAAAAAGGCCTCAGCAATGGCGCCGCCTATAACGCGGCTCAGGGTTTCGCGCCCACTGGTACGCCCGCCGCCGCGCCTGTCCTGGTGTTGAAAGCGGGCGCGCCAGGTGGCGTCGGCATGTCCGGGCCTGTCCTTCTCGCCAAAAGCCGCATAGTCCGCGGAGCGCTGGTTGGTATTGCGCACGAGGGCCGCAATGGGGGTGCCGAGGGTTTTGCCCTCATAGAGGCCGGAAAGCAACTCCACCTTGTCGGCCTCTGCGCGTGCGGTGGTGAGCGCGGACTGGCCCGGCCTGCGCCTGTCGAGGGCGCGTTGTATGTCCGCCTCGCCCAGCGGAATGCCGGCGGGGCAGCCGTCCACGACGGCGCCGAGGGCGGGGCCGTGGCTTTCGCCAAAAGTTGTCAAACGGAACAGGCGTCCAAAGCTGTTCATTCTGCACGCTCCCAGAGGCGACGTTGCTCTCTTGCTTGCGCAACAAACCACGTCGCGCCCAACATGCAAGGCTTTCCGCCCAGCCCGGCTATTTTTTGCGCCAACTTCCACGCGGGTTTTCCATAGGCGATGAGGGCCACGCGCGCGCCGTCGAGGCGCAGGCCCGGCGGCGCTTCCAAGTGCGTGGGCCACGTCCACAGGACAGCGCCCTCCAGGCAGCGGCCCTGGGCCTCCTTCGCGCAAACAAAACGCAACGCCACTCCCAGTTGTCGAGCGGCCTCCTCCAGGGCGATGGCCACTCCCCCCTTCCCCAACACCACCACCTCCTGGGCCCCCAGGGCTTCCAATACGGCCCTGGCGCCTGCGGTGTCCGTGTTGTCCTTGTGCCAACCTTGGGGGGTACGCACCAGGGTGTTGACGGCCGGCCAGCGGCTGCCCTCGGCCAAGGCGCGTTTGAAGGGGCTGGTCACCGCAAAGCCGCTATAAAAAGGGTGCAGCGCCTCGGTGAGGGCGGCCACGTCGGCCCCCTCGGGCAAGTCAATTCTGTCAAAGGGCTGGGGGTGTATTTGGGGGGAGCGCGCATGCGCAATGTTGGCGCCCAAAATGCCCATGCGCCGCTTTTGGCGCGGGCGGCGCGCTTCACGCACGGCGTCGGCCAGCAGGCGTTGGCCCGGCGCGGCGCGCCACTCGCCGGGGAGGGCCACATAGTCCAGCGTGTTGTTTTGGGCCAGCAGGCAACGGAAGGGCAGGGCCATGTCCCCCATGGCCAGCGTGGTGGTCAACTCCTCGCCGCGCAAAGCCTTCAGCAGACGCTGCGTCTGCAGAAGGTGCCCGCCCTCCCCCGGCGTACCCAGGGGCTCCACGTGTTTGCACAAAAGGCCCGCGGGCAAAGGCTCCCAGAGTTTGGCCGCCGCTTCGGGCGGCATGGGGGCAGTGGCATGCAGGGAGACGAGGTTGGCTTCCTCCTTGCCGAAGTCAAAAAGCTCCACGTCCACCCAGTGGGCATGAGGTTTCCATGTGTCCGGCACGGCCTGCCCGCGCCGGGCCATCAGCAGGGGCAACACTTGGGCCAGCACGGCCACGTCCAGGCCGGGGCCGTGCAAGTCCGTGCGCAATTCCAAAGTGTCCGCGCCCATGGCTTTGGCCATGACGGCAAAAGCCAAAGGCTCAGCCGTGCCGGGCGGCAGGGTGGCCACGCGCCAGGGGCGCAGGCCCGCCTCGGCCCGCAGGCAAAATTCCACCCAACTCAGCTTGGGCAGTTTTTCGTGCAGGGCTTGGCGCTCCGCATAGGTTTGGCGCAACTCTTCTTCCAGGCTAAGGGTGGGGCGGAGGCGGGGGCGCTGGGTATCTGCCAGCAGGCGCTCTCTATAGGTTTCGAAGCTGACGGGGACTTCTACCACGGTGCAGCCGTGGAGCAGCTGGGGCCAGGTGGACCAAAACCCCCCCCCTACCGCCACCACACTGGCCAAGGGCAAGTCTGAAAAAGCGGCCCGCTCCAACTCGCGCAAACGGGCCAGGCCGTGGCGCTCTACCAAGTGGCGAATGGAGCAGCCCGCCCGGCGCTCTATTTCGGCGTCCAAGTCCACGGGGGGGGCTTGGCGGCCCAAAAGCCGGGCGGCATAGGGCAGGAGGGTGCTTTTGCCCGCGGCCCGCTGGCCTACCAGCACAACGGTAGCGCCGCGGCACAGGGCCTCCAGCGGCTGCGCGCTTTTGTGCTGCTGCTCCTTTTGCAAAGTCTCGTGCAGACGTGGGTCTGCTGGTTTCCAATGGGGAATGCTCACGGGGCCTCTTCTAGGACATTGGGGGGGGGAAGTAAAATGGGGGGCTATGTTTCAGGGTTGCGGCAGGGGGGCCAAATGGGTATAGCGGTGGGGTACGGACTGCCCCTAACCCCTACGCCTTTAGCCTTCTATTCTCCTATGGACTCGAACATTCCTACCTCCCCCCCTTCCTCCGCCGTCCCCCCGGGTATGCCCCCTGGTATGTACCCTGAAACCCAAGCCGAATTCGACAAAGCCAACTGGGCGCTCGGTTTGGGCATCGCTTCCTTCCTGTGCGGCTGCCTTTCGGCCATCCCCGCACTCATTATAGGCTGGCCTGCCATGAAGCGCGCCCAAAACCCCGTGGCGCGAGGCCGCGCGAAAATCGGCGTCATCCTCAGCTTCGTCGCCTTGGGCATGCAAGTCCTCATGGCCATCTTTTATTTCACTTTCATCGCTGTCATGCTCAACAAAGTCCCTCTGGACCGAATGGACAGGGAGCTGCAAAAGATAGAAAGGGACCTTCGCGTCCCCTCGGACAGCCGTTTCCTTGACGACGACGATAAGGACGATAAGGACTGACCCCCCCTCGGGGCCCCGGGAGGCCTCTAGAGCTGCCCTTGGCCTCTACCCCCTTAAGTCTATGGGCCAGGGGTTAAACCGTCTCTAAGTTAAAGCGCGTGTAGCTACCCCCTTGGACAGGGGGCGAGGGGGTTAAGCTAAAACCCCCCTAGCTGTCGACGTGGGTTTTTTTATAACGCCAAATGGCCAAACCCAGGGAGAGGGTGGCGAAGGAAGCCATGGAGAGGAAAGAGGTTTTCAAATGCTCAAAGGTGGCCCCTTTGAGGAGAATACGCCGGCAGACGTCGACGAAATAGGCAATGGGGTTGGCTTTGTTAAGGGTTTGGGCCCAACTGGGCATGCTTTCCACAGGCGTAAAAACACCGCTGGTAAGAATAAACACCATAAAAAAGAAAACCGTCAAAAACATGGCCTGAGCCTGGGTGCGTGAGGCATTGGAAATAAGCAGCCCCAGCGTCAAAATAAGCACCATATAAATTCCGCAAAAGGCATAAAGCAAAGCCAAATTGCCGACCAAAGGAATTTGAAACACCCAACGTATAACCAAAAGTCCCAGCGTTATTTCAAAAAGGCCAATAAGCCAAAACGGCAGAAGTTTTGCGACAATAAATTGCCATTTGGCGATGGGCGAAACATTCATCTGCTCCATGGTGCCCATTTCTTTTTCACGTACAATATTGAGGGCCGCCAACAAACCCGACACCAAGGTGACAAGGACCGCCAAAAGTCCGGGGAGGATGAGGGTTTTATATTCCAAAATAGGGTTATACCACATGGAATAAGTGGTTTGAATATTAAAGCTTTTAGCCGTTATGGGCAGGCGCAACTGTTGGGCCAATTCCCCGGCCGCCTCCATAAAAATATTGGCCGCATAGTTGGCGGCAAGGCCGGCTTTCATGCCGTTGACGGCGTCTGCGACAAACGAAACCACAGGAGACTGGCCCCCCCGAAGCTCTTTCTCAAAATGTGTTGGAATAACAATAACCAAATCTACTTTGTTGTCTTCCATTTCTTGCAGAGCGGGTGTCTGTGAATGGGTTATTTCCCTGAGAATAAAATAACGGGAGGCCTGAAATTTTTTGGACAGAAGCTCTGAGCTGGGGGATTTGTCCAAGTCCACAACGATGAGATTTAAGTTTTTCATCTCAAAATTGATGGCCTGGGAAAGGATGCACAACTGGAGGATGGGCACAAGAATGAGCAACCTGAGAATAAAAGTGTTGCGCTTTATTTGAAGGAATTCCTTTTTGAGAAGCGCCAGGACAATTCTCATAGCTAAGTCGCCTGCTTTCGTGAACGACGAATGCTGATGGCCAGCAACACGGTTGCCATTCCTGCCAAAACATATATTTGCGTCAAAACCTGCCCAAGGCCGGCCCCTTTCAGCATGATTCGTTTAATGGCTTCAATAAACCATTTGGCCGGAACGATTTGGGCGACGGGCTGGAGCCAAACCGGCATATTTTCAATGGGAAATATAAACCCCGAAAGAAATGTCGTCGGCAAAAACAAGCCCACCATGGAAGCCAAAATGGCCGCCTGTTGTGTGTTGGCAATGGAAGAAATAAAAATTCCCAACGAGAGGGATGTGAATATAAACAACAAACACACCAGGAAAAGCTCCACGGGGTTTCCGTGGATGGGCATTCCAAAGACAAAAACTGCCAAACCCAAAATGAGACAAGCATTAATGGACGACAGCAAAAAATAAGGAATTAATTTGCCCACAATAATAATAACGGAGGGAAGCGGTGTTGAAGAGAGCACGCGCCATGTGCCGAATTCCTTTTCCCGCACCAGCGTAATAGATGTCATCATCGCCGACACAATCATCAACACCAGAGCGAGGATGCCGGGAATAAACATAAACACATCTCTCTGTTCCGGATTATAATACATTCTCGTGGTGATTTGAAACGGCAGAACAGCGCCTGAAGGCGGTGCATTTTCTTGAGCAAAGGCTTGAATGATGTTGCTTGCATTTCCAATGAGGGTGGTGGCCACATTCAAGTCCGAAGCATCGGCAATGAGTTGAAGGGTAGGCGGGGGGCCATTTCCAAAGTCTTTGTCGAAGTTTTGAGGAATGAGAATGGCAAGTTTGATGTTTTGCGCGCGAAAAACTTCCTCAAGTCCCAAACTGGAACGAAGGTATGAAACGGTTTTGAAATAGTTGGAGGAATTTATTTTTTCAATGAGTTTTTGAGAATGAATTTCAGAAGAAGCATTCACAATGGCTATTTTTGCATCATAAATTTCCGTGGAAATAACAACGCCAAAAATCATCACCAACGCAATGGGCATGCAAAAAATAATCAACAAAGTCCGCTTGTCGCGAAAAATGTGCAGAAATTCTTTTTTGACAAAAGCAGCAAGTGCGCTCATAGGCTTGGCTTAGGTTGGGGTTTCCTTTTTCCGGGCCAACAATGAAAAAACATCGTCCATGGTTTGTGCAGAAAATTGTTCTCTAATTTTTTGAGGCGTGTCCAAAACTTGAATTTGGCCCTCCACCATAATGGAAACCCTGTCACAATATTCAGCCTCATCCATATAGTGTGTGGTGACAAAGACGGTGGTTCCGGCGTTGGCCGTTTCAAAAATCATTTCCCAAAACTGCCTGCGCGTAATGGGGTCCACACCGCTGGTGGGCTCATCCAAAAACACAATGCGCGGTTGGTGGATGACGGCAATTGAAAAAGCAAGTTTTTGTTTCCAACCCAAAGGCAAAGTGGAAACAAGGCTTTTGAGTTTGTCTTCCAGCCCGAATTGGACGGCAAGTTGCTTCATGCGCTCCTGGGTTTGCAGGGAGCTGAGCCCATAGATGCTGGAAAACAGTTGAATGTTTTCTTTGAGCGTCAAGTCGTCATAAATAGAAAACTTTTGACTCATATAGCCAATGTTTTTTTTGACGTGCTCGGTTTGTGTGGCCACGTCAAAGCCTGCAACCCTTGCATGGCCGAAGCTGGGTTTCAACAAACCGCAAAGCATGCGCATCGCCGTTGTTTTTCCGGCGCCGTTGGCCCCCAAAAACCCAAATATTTCACCTGGGCTAACTTCAAGGCTCAAGTCTTTCACAGCCGTGAAATCCCCAAATTTTTTGACCAGTTGGTGGGCTTGAATGCTCGGAGTGCTCATGACTGCATCAATTCAATAAAACAATCTTCAATTCCTGGTTTCATCGGCCAAACATCCACATTTTTGTGTCCCTGTTTTTCTAAGAATTCGACAATGTCTTTTTCGGTTGCGCAAGCGTCCTTCAGGGTGAGGTGCAGCATTTTCCCAAAAGCAAAACAATGTTGTGTTTTTTCAAACTGTCGGAGGGGGTTGATGAGTGCATTCGAATGGGCGGATTGGACGCCAAACAAATTAAATTCAAACTGTGCAACAATGGCAGCCGGCGAGTTGATGGCGAGGATTTTTCCATTTTGGATAAGAGCAATGCATTCACAAAGGTTGGCCTCATCCATATAAGGCGTTGAAACCAACGTCGTAATGTTTTGCGACTTGAGCGTTTGAAGCATTTCCCAAAATTCTTTTCGTGAGACAGGGTCCACACCTGTGGTGGGCTCATCGAGAAGCAAAACGGTGGGTTTGTGGACCAACGCACAACAAAGAGCGAGTTTTTGTTTCATTCCCCCCGAAAGTTTTCCTGCGGGGCGATGTTTGAAAGGCGCAATTTGTTGCCATATGTCCCGAATGAGCGGTGAGGATTCCTCAAAGGCAACACCATAGACATTGGCAAAAAACCGAATGTTTTCCAGCACGGACAAGTCTTGATAGAGTGAAAACTGCCCCGGCATAAAACCAATCCGCTTTCGGATTTGGTTGGCTTTGGTTTGGACGTCAAACCCATGCACTCTGGCTGTGCCCGAAGAAGGAAGCCTCAAAGTTGCAAGAATGTCAAACAAGGTGGATTTTCCGGCGCCGTCGGGACCAATGAGGCCGAACAATTGGTTTTTCTCTATGTGCAGATGGACGTTGTCGAGCGCCTGAACGCTCCCAAAATGCCTGCTGAGATTTTCGATTTGAACCAAGTTGAAGGGCCTCTAGGGTTGGGAGGGAGGAACAAAAACCACTTCGCCGGGCATGCCGATTTTAATGGCGCCGTCATTGGGCGCCTGGACTTTGATGGCATAGACAAGATTGACGCGCACTTCTTTGGTTTGAACAATTTTGGGTGCAAATTCTGCTTTGTCGGAAACCCAGGAAATGACGCCATCATAGGTTTTATATGAGTTGTCAGGCCCGTCAATCAACACAGACACCTTTTGGCCGATTTTTATTTGCGAAAGTTGATTGCCAGAGACGAAGGCTCTCAACGTCATTTTTGTCAAGTCGGCAATTTTATAGATGGGTTTTCCAATCGCCACCAACTCATTGGGCTCCACATATTTGGTTAGGACGGTTCCTGAAATGGGGTTGATGATTTTGCATTTTTCAAGACTGTTTTCTATTTGAAGAATTTGAGCCCGAAGGGTTTCTGTTTGAGAAAGAATGGAGCGTGTTTGTATGCTGAGGCTCGACTTGAGTGCGCTGATTTGGCGCTCAAGGACTTGACGTTGAGAGCTCATGTCATCCATCTGTTTGGAAGTGGCAGCTTCTGCTTGAAACAGTTGCTGGATGCGACGCTCCTCCTTTTTGGCCGTGGCCAGTTGTTGCTCCAAACTGGCCAGCTGAACCGGAATGTCAGGCCTGCCGACCATGAGGGCTTCAATGGATTTTTCCAAAACCTCTTTTTGAAGCCTCAGAGGGACAGGGTCAATTTCTCCAACCAAAACACCGGCTTCCAGCTGGCTGCCCTCTTCGAGAGACAGCGTCAAAAGTTTTCCGTTGGATTCTGCAGAAACCAGGGTTTCAACAGCCTCAAAGTTGCCATAGGCATCCGAAGGGTTTGCGTTGTTTTTGCAGGCGATGAGTGCGAGCAGGCAAGAAAACCAAAGCATGAGAGATTTTAGTGGGGTCATTTCAGTCACCGCCCAGAATGTGTTCAAAAGTCAAAATGGCTTGAAGGCGCAGCAATTTGTGCCGTTGTTGGTCCAGCATGGCTTGTTTTTCAGCGTTAATGTCAGAAATATAGTCATTGGGTGTAACAATGCCGTTGGACAACGCCTGTGCTGTGCGTTGCGCAATGCTTTTGCGTTTTTGAATGATGGCATCGTCCGTTGAAACCAAGGCTTCATATTTTTCTTGTGCTTCTTTGAGGCGAATCAATTCCCTGTGTTGAATGGATTCAAAATCCGCCTTTTGTGCTTGAATGGCTTTTTGTCTTTGAGAAATGGCATCTTTCTGTTGAGACATGGCCCACCACTCCGTGAGCGGCACCTGAAGCCTGACGGCAACAATACCAAAAAAGTCGAATTTGCTTTTGAGAAAATCAAACCCAGGCCGACCATAAGCGAGGCTTGCATAGAGGCTCAGTTGAGGCAGCGCTTTGGAGAAAATTTGGTTTTTTTGAGCCTCCCCTTGCGCAAGTTGGGCTTGAAAAAGCTGAATTTCCGGTCGGTTGAGTGTGGCTTGGGTGTCCAGAGACGGCTCCTTTCGCTCTGGAATGACAAACACCGCTTGGGGTGAAATTTCTTTGCCTGTTATTTCAGACAAAATTTTTATAGCGGCCATTTTGTTGGCCCAAGTTTCAAAAATGCCTTGTTCTGTTTTCAGAATTTCAGCATCCAACATGTCCACATGGTTTTTCAAAGCGATTCCGCTTGCAAGTCCGGCTTGCAATGTTTTTTGTTGAAGAATGAGGTCTGCTTTGAGTGTTTTGAGAATGTTTTGCTGCTCTTCAAGAAACAATATTTCCAGGAAAATTTGAAGCACCTGTGTTTTGAGTTGAAACAAAGCCATGTCTGCTTGCTTCAATTCCATTTCATGCGTGGCGCTTTGAAGTTTTTTCTGCGCGGACAACCGGCTACCGTCATATATAAGTTGCTGAAATTCGATTGAAAACCTATATTGGTCCTTGGAGAGCGGGGAGACTTGGAGCCCAGGGAAGGAGGGGAGGGAAGTGACTTCAGACTGCCACGAAGCCTGCGCCTGAAACTCAAGCTGAGGGAAATAGCGTGTGTTTATAGAAGCAAGTTGCGCTTGGTTGGCTTCATTCAGGCTTTGTTTTTGCAGCAAGACTTTGGAATTTTGCTCTGCCGATTGCTGACAAAACTCCAAAGTCAACTCCAGAGGGTTTTCTTCAGCGAAAGTGCTGCCCAAAACAACGCTGCCCAAAACAACATGGCCGGCTAGCATGGAAACAAAGAATAGAGCACTCATGGTTTGTCTTTGGGCCGCATATGCGGAAAAGCAGGAATAAGGAGGGGATAGGGGGCATAACAAAGGGGGGAAGGGGCTTTGGGGATGCAGATGGCCCCCAGAATAAACTCTGCAACCTGCGTCTTGCGTTGAGCCATCAGCTCTCGAAATTCAGCGTGTTGCACACGGAATATGGCTTTGAACATGGGGGCGGCAATAAACGGAAAGACGCACAAAGCCAGGCAGTTGAGCAGCAACTCTCTGGGTTGAATGTTTCGGATGCGCCCGGCGGCGATTTCGGTTTCAACCTGCTGAAAAAAATGGGGAAACAAACCCTGAACGAAATTTTTCTCCTGGAGTATTTCGGCCAAAAGCCCCGGGTGTTGCGCCAGGACATTCAGCATAAAAAGGGGCAAACCCTCGGTTTCCAGGAGGGTGTCCATATAGACGCCGACGAGCGAGCGGATGCTTTCTTCGAGGGTGGCGTGCGTCGTGAAGGAGACGAAGAGGCGCGCATAGAGTTTGTCGATGGATTTGGAGCAAACGGTTTTGAAGAGGTTTTCCTTGGAGCGGAAATAATAGTTGAGCAGGGCGAGGTTGCTGTTGGCCTTCTGCGCAATTTCGCGCATGCGTGCGCCGTGGTAGCCGCACGCAATGAAGACTTCCATGGCCGCGGCGATGATTTTTTCTTCCGTAGAGGAAGTAAGGGCAGGTTTAGGAGGCTTAGTCATCTGTTTAAGACATTTGTATCAATCATTTGTTTAACCGTCAACCCAAAAGTATTTTCAGGAAATACACCTGTATAAATAAGTGTTTACTGATATACCCCTCTCTGGGCTGAGGAGTCTATTCCCATTAAAGTGGGAGCCTACCCTAAGGCGGGAGCTTACCCCCCTAAAGTGGAAACTTACCCCCCTAAAACGGGAGTATGCCCCCTTAAAGCGGAAGTACCCCCCCCCTTAAAACGGAACTACCCCCTCTTGAGCGCATGGAGAAACCCTGAAAACCCGGCCAAGGCTTGTTAGTCGTTGTGGATGCGGCAAAGCATAGGGTCCATTTTTTTAGGCAGCATTCTCTTAGGGGCAAGCCTGGCGGGAATGTCATGTGTAGAGAATACGAAGCTGGCCTGCGAGGCCGTCTTAAAGGCGGCGTGCAAGAAAGCGGTGGAGTGTAGCTCTTCCGAGTTTGAGGATGTGGAGGCGTGTATGGTGCAGGCTACGGAGACACAATGTCCGGAGGCAGAAATTCGCACAGCCGAAGAAGACTGCAAGTCGCATGGGAAAAAGGTGGATTTGACGGCTTTGGAGCACTGCGAAACGAGCTATAGAGAAGCCACTTGTGCGGAATATGAGATAGGCATTTTCTGTGACTTTTCCATCCGCTGCAAAAGCTGAGGGCTTCACCCCTCTAATCCTTTGTCCCCCCGCAAGAACCCCTTGTTGAAGGGTTCTGTTTTCTCAGAGCTTTTGTTTTAAAATGAAGGGAGGGCTCCCAGGTCTTTTCTTAGGGCTGCAGAAAGTTTACTCTGAGTCTCGTAGGTGTAGGACTTCTAAGACGAGGGGTATTGACTCTTTGGGCAAAAAAGTTTATAAAGGTTAGCATCGGGTGTTGTTATGCGTGTGAAGGTGAAGGTGGAAGGAAGAGGAACGGCACCGATGGACTTCCCTTTTCGACACACACAGGACAAAGCCGACAGAGCTGTGTTGGGAGGTATATTTTAACTTTGGGAAGGAAAAGAGATGAGAACAAGAAAAGTGGTGTTGGGTGCTCTGGTTACCGGGATGGTGTTGGGTTTGGTGGCTTGTGGCGACGACAATAATGTACAGAAGGTGTGTGAAGACGGTGTAGAGCGGGCGTGTAAGCGTATCGGCGAGTGTACAATAGACAAGAATTTCTCAGAGAAAGAATGTGTACAGCAAAATGTAGCGAGTACATGCAACGTCAGGGAGATTGAAGACGCCATAGAGCGGTGCGACAAGCAGAAGAAATACATAGACACCAGCTACCACGAAAAATGCATTAAACTTTATGACGAAGTCCCCTGCGGCAAAATCAACAGCGAGAGCAGAGACAATGGCTACAGTGAGCTAAGCACTTGTGGCGGCCCTGATTTAAGCTGCAGCTAACCCAGGTTTTGCAGCCATTTTCAATGCATGCCTCCTCTACACGCAGGGGGCATGTTTTGGAATGGGCGTCAAAGCCGCATGTGAAAGCTGGACGTTTTAAAATGACATGAGTCAAAGTTGGAGCACCCAGGCTCCAAAGTGCCTAAGCAGGCGGGGGGGTAGGTGTTTTTTCGTCATGGCCCCCCTCCGGGTGGGGTGGGGCGCCCAGGGGTTCATTGAGGGAGACGAGGGGTTCATTAAGGGAAGCCAGGGGGTTATTAGGGCCGAAGGGGGAAGCGGTTTCGCCATGGGTAGCAAAGGAGGCCATGGTGAGGAAGCTGCGCATGCGCTCATTGGTTTCGCGAAGGCGTTGCGCCAGGGAGCGCAGCAGCGTCCACAGCAGCGTATAGGCAATTTCCTTGTGCATAAACATGAGTTCATTAAAAGCGTGGTTATTGAGCTCATAGAGGACACAAGGGCTATGGGCGATGGCGAAAAAGGCGCGGGGGCTGTCATCAATGAGCGCCATTTCGCCGAAGTGCTGGCCCGTATTCATAAGGGCGATGGCCTCTTCGCCGACGCCGTCAATCATTTGTGAGAGGCGGACTTTGCCCTCGGCGATAATAAACATGGAGTCGCCTTTTTCACCTTCAGAGAAAATGCCGGCTCCTGCAGCATATTCACGTGCCTTCAGCACCCGTTTGAGGGTATTGAGTTGGCGGGAGGTGAGCCCTTCAAACAGGGCGACTTTTCGGAGAATTGACAAGTCCATTGAAAATGACTCGTAGCATGCCTGAGCTTGAGATAAAAGCCTGAAGCTTCAGATGAGCTGTGGCAGCGGCGAGGCAGAGCCGTGGGGCAAGACAACAAAAAAGCCGGGAGAAAAAACCATGTCCAAGGAAATACCGCTCCGAAAACTCGTTGTTATAGGCTCTGGCCCCGCAGGTTGCACGGCGGCCATTTATGCGGCGCGTGCAGCCATGCAGCCTTTGGTTTTTGCTGGGGGGCCCAGTTTGTCGGATGCCCAGCGTGTCCCGGGCGGGCAGTTGACGACGACGACGGAGGTTGAGAATTTCCCGGGGTTTCCCGATGGAATTATGGGGCCGGAGTTGATGCAGCGCATGCAGCAACAAGCGGAGCGTTTGGGGGCGCAGGTGCTTTTGGAGAATGTGCAGAGGGTGGACTTTTCGAAGAGGCCCTTTCTTCTTGAGGGGGAAAAGACGTCTGTTTTGGCGCAGGCCCTCATTATAGGCACGGGGGCGTCGGCGAAGTGGCTGGGCGTCAAGGGGGAGGACACCTATAGGAACCGTGGGGTTTCAGCGTGTGCGACGTGTGACGGCTTTTTTTTCAGGGGCCAGGAGGTAGCCGTGGTGGGGGGTGGGGATACCGCTATGGAGGAGGCCTTATTTTTATCCAACATGTGTACCTCCGTCACCTTGGTACACCGCCGCGAAGAATTTCGCGCTTCGCAGGCCATGCAGCAACGTGTGCACAACAACCCGAAAATAAAAATGGCCTTAGGGGTTGTCATTGAAGAAATTCTCGGCAACGGCAAAGAAGCCACGGGGCTTTTGCTCAAAAACCTCAAGACGGGGGTTTTGACGACGCTGCCTGTCAACGGTATTTTTATTGCCATAGGGCATAGCCCTGTGACGGAATTGGTGGAGGGGGTACTCGACAAGCAGGAGAACGGCTATTTAAAAGTTAAGCCAGGCTCTACACATACCAGCCTGGAGGGCGTTTTTGCTTGTGGCGATGTTGCAGACGCGCGCTATCGCCAAGCCATTACGGCGGCGGCGAGCGGGTGTATGGCGGCATTGGATGCGGAGCGTTATTTGATGGAGTTGGGCTAAAAGGCCAAGGCAGTTTCTCCTTGGCTTTTTGTCGCAAACCAACCAGAAGGCGAATTCATGATTGAGTGGATGTTGCGCAAAGTTGTAGGCACGAAGAATGATCGCGAGCTGAAGAAGGCCTGGCCGAAGGTGGCTCGCATCAACGAATTAGAAGAGAAAATGAAGGCGCTTTCGGATAACGAATTTGCCCCCTATACAAATCGGTTGAAGCAAGAGATTGCCAACGGTCGTCCACTGGATGAGGTGTTGTTTGAAGCTTTCGCTTTGGTGCGTGAATCCGCCTTGCGTGTCATTGGCCAGAGGCATTTTGATGTGCAGCTCATCGGCGGCTTGTTTTTGCACCAAGGGTGTATTGCCGAAATGCGTACAGGAGAAGGCAAGACGCTGACGGCGACTTTGCCCAGCTACCTCAATGCCCTGACGGGGCGAGGCGTACACGTCGTCACCGTCAACGACTATTTGGCGCGTCGCGACGCGGAGTGGATGGGGCGCATTCACAGCTTTTTGGGGCTGAAGGTGGGTTGTGTGTTGAATGGAATGTCTGACAAGGAGCGTCAGGAGGCCTATGGCGCAGACATTACCTATGGGCAAAACAATGAATTCGGCTTCGACTATTTGCGCGACAACATGAAATACCAACTGGCGGACTATGTGCAACGCGAGTTGAATTTTGCCATTGTCGACGAAGTGGACTCCATCCTCATTGACGAGGCGAGGACGCCGCTCATTATTTCAGGCCCCACCGAGGACGCGACGGACCAATATTACCGTGTGGACAGGGTGATTCCGGGCCTTGTCGTAGACCAGGACTTTGTGTTGGACGAGAAGGCCCGCACCGTCCACCTCACCGACACAGGCATTGAGAAAGTACAAGAGCGCCTAAAGGTGGGCAACCTCTATGCTCCCGACCAGATTGAAACCCTGCACCATGTGGACCAAGCCCTGCGAGCACATATGCTTTATAGGCGCGACAAGGACTATGTCGTCAGCAATGGCGAGGTGATTATTGTCGATGAGTTTACGGGGCGGCTCATGCACGGCCGCCGCTGGAGCGATGGTTTGCACCAAGCCATTGAAGCCAAAGAAGGCGTCACCATTGAGGCTGAGAACCAGACGTTGGCGACCATTTCCTTCCAAAACTATTTCCGCATGTATTCCAAATTGTCGGGAATGACAGGAACGGCAGACACCGAGGCTGAAGAGTTTGCAAAAATTTATAAGTTGGATGTCCGGGTAATTCCCACCAACCGGCCGATGATTCGCGAAGACTTGAATGACGTCGTCTACCGCACAGAGCGAGAAAAATTTGAAGCCGTGGCGGATGAGTTGGAGCGGCTTCACAAGTCAGGCCAGCCTGTTTTGGTGGGCACCGTCTCCATTGCCAAAAGTGAGATTGTTTCTCAATTCCTCAAAAAACGAAACATTCCTCACCATGTGTTGAATGCCAAGCAACACCAACGCGAAGCCGACATTGTCGCCCAGGCTGGACGCAAAGGCGCTGTCACCATTTCCACCAACATGGCAGGCCGTGGAACCGACATTATTCTCGGGGGCAACTATGAAGCGGCGGCCAAAGCCATTGTAGGCCCTTTTGAGCCCCCTAGCCCTAAGGAAAACCAGTCTTCGGAAGCCTATGCCGAAGTGCTTTCTTTGGCTCAGAAAGGCTACCGCGAAAAGTTGTCAAATGAGGAGGCCAAACAAAAGGCCATTGCAGAAGCAGAGCGTGAAGCCGTGCTTGAGGCAGGGGGTTTGTTTATTTTGGGGACAGAACGACATGAGTCGCGTCGTGTCGACAACCAACTTCGCGGCCGTGCCGGCCGTCAGGGAGACCCGGGAACGTCCAAATTTTTCCTCTCTCTTGAAGATGATTTGATGCGTATTTTTGGTTCAGAGAGGTTGATGGGGTTGATGGATCGCCTGGGTATGGAAGAAGGCGAAGTTATTGAGCACCGCTATTTGTCGAAGGCCATTGAGGGGGCCCAGAAACGTGTCGAAGGCATGAATTTTGACATGCGCAAAAACACCCTGGAATACGACGACGTCATGAACCAGCAGCGCAAGACCGTCTATCGCTTGCGCAAGCAAGTGCTCGCTTCAGGGGCGGGCATTCCTCTGGTTGAATATGAAGAGGATAAAAAGACGAGCTTGAAGACTCGGACAGAAAAATTGCTGAGCTATGCGGATTTGAAGGAGATGACGCTGGACGCCATTGAAGATGTCATTGTCAATTTGACCGACACCTATGCTTCGTCGAAAAACCCGGATGCTTGGGATTTGAATTCCCTACAGAAGGCTGTCAAAGAGACCTCCAATGTTGAAATGAATTTTCAGCCCAGTGGGCGGCCGGAGGACTTGCAAGAGCAAATTTTTCGTGTTGTCGAAAAGAATTTTTCGGACCGTGAAACCGACTATGGCGACAATTGGTTTCGCTTTTGCCAGGTGCGTTATTTGGCGACGATAGACCAGCAGTGGAAGGACCATTTGTTGGGGATGGACCACTTGCGGCAGGGTGTTGGTTTGAGAGGCTATGGCCAGAAAAACCCTAAGCATGAATACAAACGAGAGGGTTTTGAAAGTTTTGTTCGCATGTTAGCGGCCACGAAATCCCAATTTGTGTCTCAAATATGCAGGGCCCAACCGCGCAATGCCCAAGCCGATGCTGAAAAATTGCAAGCGCAACTGGAAGCCAGACGAAAAACGGCCATGGCCGCTCAAGCCGCTGCCGCCGCCGCTTCTGCGAAGTCGGAACCCAAAGCAGGACAAGTCAGCAAAAATGCGCCATGTCCTTGCGGAAGCGGCAAAAAATACAAACGCTGCCACGGCGCCTGAGCAGGAGCAGGCCCTCCAACTTTTTCCCTCGCTCAAGCACTTGCCCTTCGGAAAAAGCTCTGCTATGGCCCCAATCGTCTCATGAACCACACACACGCCCAGAGTGCTTTGGTGCCTAGGGTTTCCTAGGTTAAGGGGCGTGGAGGAATAACCGAAAGGCCAACAATGGAAGAAAATTCAGCTGAACCCCAGACAATGGAACAAGCCCTCGCCTCCAAGACGAGCATTACTGTGCGTCAAATGTTGGAGGCGGGCGTACATTTTGGACACCAAACCAAACGGTGGAACCCCAAAATGAAGCCCTATATTTTTGGGGCGCGCAACGGCATTTATATTATCGACTTGCAAAAGACGGTGAATTTGGCCCGTGCAGCCTTCCGTTTTGTGCGGGAGGTTGCCAGCCGTGGGGGTTGTGTTTTGTTTGTAGGCACCAAAAGGCAAGCCCAAGAGGTGATTCAGGAAGAGGCGCGGCGCTGTGGCCAATATTGGGTCACCACGCGTTGGCTGGGTGGAACGCTGACCAACTTCAAAACCATCAAACAAGGGATAGATCGCCTCAAAGGCCTCGAAAAGATGGCGGAGGATGGCACCTATGAGCGTTTGCCCAAAAAGGAAGTGGCTCGACTGGAGCGAGAGCGGGAGAAGCTGGAGAAAAACCTGGGAGGCATCAAGGAGATGACCCAGCTTCCGGGTTGTGTTTTCATTATCGATCCAAAGAAAGAGCAAATTGCTGTGCACGAAGCAGCGCGTTTGGGCATTCCTGTCATTGGTGTGGTGGACACCAACTGTGATCCCAGCGGTGTTGACTATATTATTCCAGCCAATGACGATGCCATTCGCTCCATTAAGCTGTTCACCTCGCGTATTGCAGAGGCGGCCATAGAAGGCACCGCCTTCTATAAAACCTCCGGCGCTTCTGCCCGCGACGAGGAGGAGAGGAAGAAGGCAGGGGACAAGTCCCAGGGGGCCCGTAGGGCTTCCAGAGGAGGGGCTCGTATGCCGGTAGTGGACATAAAGGGCAGCCTCTCTGCTTTTGGCATGCCCTCTGCGGATGGGGGCGAGGAGGGGGATGAGGACATGTTAGCGGAAGAGGTGGATGAGGGGAGCGAGGCGGGCGAGGCAGAGGACAAAGCCTAAGTCTTCCAAACAGTCTTTAAAGGAGAACCGAGCGATGACAGCCATTGGAGCAAGTCAAGTCAAGGAGCTGAGAGAGCAAACCGGCGCGGGGATGATGGATTGCAAGCGCGCTTTGCAAGAATGCGGCGGTGAGTTTGAGAAGGCCAAGGAGTGGTTGCGCAAAAAAGGCATTACCAAAGCCCAATCCAAATCCGGGCGTATTGCAGCAGAAGGCCTCCTGGGCCTTTTCAAAGCGGCCGATGAGCGGCGTCTGGTTGCCGTGGAAGTCAACAGCGAAACCGACTTCGTTGCGCGCAACCCGGAGTTTTGCAAATTTGCCCAAGCCTTGGCCGAGCACATTGCCCAGTGCGCTCCCCAATATGTCCGCCGCGAAGAGGCGCCCGCCTCAGCGGAGGATGCTGAAATTTTGTTGGAGCAGGCCTGGACGCAAGACGCTTCCAAGAAAGTGAAAGACGTTCTCACGGCCATGGTGGCCACCATTGGTGAAAACATCGGCATCCGGCGTTTCTCGGACTGGCAGGCAGCGGAGAATTCTGTGTTGGGTTGCTATATGCACAGCAACCAGCGTTTGGTTTCCTTCGTGGAGCTTTCAGGCAGCCAAGCGCCTGAGGCTGTGGAGCTTGCCAAGGAGCTTGCCCTGCAGGTTGCGGGCATGAATCCGCTTTCCATAAGCCGCGAAAAACTCCCCCCGGAGTGGATAGCCAAAGAGAAGGAAATGGTTTGTGCGGACCCTTCCTTGGCCAAGCGCCCGGCGGCCATTCAAGAAAAAATCATCCAAGGCAAGCTGGAGAAATATTTCGAGTCCATTTGTCTGGTGGACCAATTCTGGTTCAAAGATGACAAGAAGAAAATCAGCCAATTGGTGGGGGAGGTTTCAAAGAAGCTGGGGCTACCCTTAGGCATAGAGCGTATGCTACGTCTACAGGTAGGCGAAGGCATAGAGAAGAAGCAAGACAACCTCGCCGAAGAAGTAGCTAAAACCTTAGCAGGTTAGGGTAGTTTTATCTTTCTTCTTCGCCTCTTAGCCTCTATGTCCATCCATAGCCATCAGCGCTTTAATTCTGTCTTCAACGGGCGGATGCGTTGCAAACAAGCCCGAAAGCTTTAAAAAAAACGACTGGCGCTTGTTCAAAGGCAAAGGCGATTCAATGCACATCGCCGCCATGGTCTTTTGGTTCGAAAGCGACCAAACCACGGAATTCTTGGATATTTTTCTCAGCGCATTGGCCAAACCTTCGGGATTTCGGGTCAGCAGCGCGGCTGTGGCGTCGGCTTGAAACTCTCGGGTTCTGGAGGTGGCCAGGCGAATAAGGGGGGCAACCAGGTAGCCATATATATAAAAAGCAAGCGCCAGCGCTATGAACAACAACTGCCCATAGTCGCCTTTCTTGTTGGAGCTCTTTCCTTTGCCAAGTCCTATTCTGAGAAGTATTTCCGCAATAACGGTGGCAAAGCCAATGCAAACAACCATCAGCAACATCAAACGTATGTCGCGGTTGCCGATATGCGCCATTTCGTGGGCGATGACGCCTTCAAGCTCCGACTTTTCCAGCTTTTGTATAAGGCCTTTGGTCAAAGCAATATAGGAATGTTGGGGGTCCCTCCCTGTGGCAAAAGCATTCAAAGAGTCGTCGTCAATGAGGTAGACTTTGGGCATGGGAAGGCCTGCCGTTATGGCAATGTTTTCGACGAGGCGGATGATTTCGGGGGCGCTTCTTTGGGTCATTTCAACAGCGCCTGCCGTGGAAAGAATGAATTTTTGTCCGAAGAAATAGCTGATGAGAATCCAGGCAATGGCCACAACTGAAAGGATGGGCAGAATTTGTATGGCCAGTTGGTTGGCAAAGTCTAAAGAAGAAACCTCCATAGAGGGAACGTCCTCTGGCCCCCCTCCTCCCCATAAACTTAACAATAAAATAGCCAAATAAACCAAGCCTATGAGGCTAAGAGGGAAAAGGATGATTAACCCTAGGGTTTTCCATTTGTTAGAGTCGATAAAATCATAAGTCGTTATCTTCGACATGCTTCTTCCTCCCAAGCTCTCCGCTTTTTTCGCTTTTCACGCTGCCTTCAGAAAGAAATTTTGATGGCCTTAGAAAGAAATTTTCACGGGTTGTCTTGCAGCTTGTTCGCTTTCGTCGAGTTTGAAAAATTCCTGCAAAACAAAACCAAAGCTTTTTCCAACCAGGTTGCTGGGGAACATTTCAAGTTGGGTATTCATCGCCAACACGTTTGAGTTATAGAATCTTCTGCTCGCTTGTATTTTGTTTTCGGTGTCGGTCAGCTCTCTTTGAAGCTCCAGAAAGTTTTCATTGGCTTTGAGGTTGGGGTAGTTTTCAGACAAGGCGAAGAGCGATTTCAGGGTGCCCGAAAGCATGTTTTCCGCCTTGGCTTTGTCTTCCAAGGAGCCTTGGCTGGCCATGGCCATGTTTCTTGCCTGGATAACGGCTTCAAGCGTGCTTTTTTCGTGGGCCGCATAGCCTTTGACGGTTTCTAGGAGGTTGGGGATGAGATCATAGCGGCGTTTCATTTGTACCTCAATATCGCTCCACGCTTCCTTAACCCTGTTTTTTAGGGTGACCAACCTGTTGTAGGTTAGCAGCAGATAAAGTCCGACCATCAGCAAAAGAACTAGAAAACCCACAAGAATGCCCAGCATCGTCTTCTCCTTTTTATGAAGATTTATCTTATTGTTGGGTTGCTTTCAAACAAAGCTTGGAGGTGGGGCCTCTTTTCTCGGGGTTTTGTTGGGACCAGACGCACAATCCCATTGTGCCAAAATTCGATAAAGAATATAAACCGCTTGTTTTTTTCGTAGGAGGCGCAGCCACATACGAGGGGCCTATGAGCACGCAGCAAACACCGACAGCATACCGTCGCGTTCTTCTGAAAATTTCGGGTGAAGCTTTGATGGGGGACGACAAATATGGCATTCACCCCCCGACGCTGACGCGGGTAGCCTCTGAAATAAAGGCGGTGGTGGAGGCGAAGGTGGAGATAGCGGTGGTCATAGGGGGTGGGAATATTTTCCGCGGAGTAGCCGGGGCTACCGGGGGGATGGACCGCTCCAGCGCGGACTATATGGGCATGTTGGCCACCTGCATCAACGCCATGGCCTTGCAGGACGCGCTGGAAAAGCTGGGCGTGCACACCCGGGTGCTTTCGGCCATAAAAATGGAGCAAATTTGCGAGCCCTATATACGCCGTCGCGCCATGCGGCATTTGGAGAAAGGGCGGGTGGTGATTTTCGCCGCCGGCACCGGCAACCCCTATTTCACCACCGATACGGCGGCAAGCCTGCGCGCCATGGAAATGGGCGCGGATGCCATTTTGAAGGCCACCAAAGTGGACGGCGTCTATAGCGCAGACCCCAAGGTGGACGCCAACGCCAAGCGCTACCGCACATTGGCCTATATGGACGTGTTGAAGGCAGGGTTGGCCGTCATGGACTCAACGGCCATTTCTCTGTGTATGGAGAATAAACTGCCCATTGTTGTCTTCAATATTACGGTTATGGGCAATATATTTAAGGCCATTACCCGCCCTGGCGACATAGGTACCCTGGTTGGCCCTACGCTAACGGCCTGGGCAGACGCATAGCTTGCTGAAAGGCAGGCAAGGAGCAAAGCATGTCTCAAAGTGAAGCACTGTTAAAGGAATTTAAAGCCAAGGTGGAGAAGGCAATAGAGGGGTTGAAGCTGGGTTTGGCCAAGTTTCGCACCGGGAGGGCGAACCTCTCCCTTTTGGACGGCATACGCGTCAACTATTATGGCTCCCCTACGCCCCTCAACGGGTGTGCGGCCTTGGGCGTGCCTGAGCCGCGGCTGATTACCATAAAACCCTATGACAAGGGGGTATTAAGGGAGATAGAAAAAGCCATACGCGAGGCTAACCTAGGGTTAAACCCCATGAGTGACGGGGAGTTTATTCGCTTGCCCATTCCGCCCCTGACGGAGGCGCGCCGCAAGGAAATTGCGAAGCAGGTGCGTACGCGCGGCGAGGAGCACAAAATTTCCATCCGCAACGAGCGCAGGGACGTCAATGAAATATTGAAGGGCATGCAGAAGGACAAACTCCTTTCCGAGGACGAGGCCAAGCGTATTTCCGAGAAGGTGCAAAAGGAAACCGACGCCGGCATTGCGCGCGTAGAGGAGTTGGTGGCCAAAAAAGAAAAAGAGGTGATGGAAGTTTAGGGGGGGGCTAAAGGCAGAGTTTGAAGTTTTATCGTCAGCCAAGGAAGGCGAGGCTTCAAAAGCCTCCCCTGACGCCATATGACGGCCAAAATGGGACTCTGCCTAAAACAGCTTCTCCACGCTGCCCTGCCCCGGCTGCGCGCAAAACAGCAACGTGCCGCGCAAGGGCGACTCCGCAAGGCCCAGCTGAATGCCCACAACGGTGCCGGGGACGAAGGGCCTTGGGAAATGCTCCAACCCCAACAGGTGGCTGGCCAAGGCCCCCATGGCGGGTTGGTGGCCTACCAGGGCGAGGGCGGGGGTGTCGCATTCGGCCAGCAGGGACTCAATGGCGCCTACGGGCATGTCCGGCAGCAAGGCTTTGTGGGCGCGCAAAGCCCCCTCATAGCCCAAGGCTGTGGACAGCAGTTGGGCCGACTGTACGCAGCGTACCAGTGGGCTGCAGAGGACAAGCTCCACCTGCGCCATACGCGAAGCCAAAGTGGAGAAATGGGCGGCCAGCGCAAGCCGGCCCTTTGCCGTCAACGCGCGCTCCTCGTCTCCCAAGCCCTCGGGGACTTCCGCATCCGCTTCACCATGGCGTATTAAGTATGCCTTCACGTTTATCGCCTTCCGCACCAATATAAACCTTGCCTAAAAAAGTCGAACTCCCTCCCCCAAAGGAGTAGGTTGTTTTGACATGCGTTGCAATACCTGCTTACACATTTTGCTCGGCTTGTCGGTTTCTTGTCACGCTTGTCCCTACATGGAGAAGGACAAGGCTTCTCCCCAAGTCGACCCAAGCCCGGCAAGGTTGGAAACCCCTGTTTTTTCGCGTGAGGAGTTGGATGCTTGGGGGGCCTATTGGGAGGCCTTGGCCAAGGCGCCCCCCCAGCAGAGAAGGCTCCAGGAAGAGGCATTGCAAAAACAACGGAAGCTGCCCCCGGAGCGTATGGAAGCCATGGAAACGTGGGCCATGCAGTGGACAGCGCGTTGTGCTGCGCTGCTGCCCGAAGAAACGCTGCCCGGAGAAATACAGCCCATAGAGGCGAAGGCGCCTTGCTGGGAGGAGGCGGGGAGGGCAGGGGGAGAAGAGGCGGCCCGCTGGCTTTATGAGCACCACGCGCGTTTAGCAAAGTTATGGGAGGACTGGCTCAGGGCCGAAGGCCTGCCCCCCGTACAAAACCCCTGAAGGGGGGCCTCTTTGTCCCATAGGGCAGGGGGGGAGGGGGGTTATACCGCAGGGCATGATGAAAGGGCATACGGGGGGGCCCCCTTCCTTGCCCCCAGCTCACACGCCGCCACTCTGCCCCCCCCTGGCTCGCTCAACCTCTGCTCTGCCCCCCCACTGGCTCCCCGCTTCCACGGCTTCCATACGCCCCCCTCAAAAGTGTACAGGCTTAGGCTAAAACCATTCTAGAGACTTGCCCATAAACCCGTAGAAGGCCATAAGAAGCCTATGCTGAACATTGGCACAGGCGAAATGCTGCTCATTTGCGTCGTCGCACTGCTCATTTTGGGCCCCAAACGTTTGCCCGAAATGGCGCGTACCCTCGGCCGCTTCTGGCGAAACTTCAGCCGCCAAGCCAATTCCATACGCGGTATGGTTGAGCGTGAATTTTTGCGCATGGACTTGGAAGAAAACAACAAGGCCGCGCTGGAGGCCATGTCCGACGCTCAACCCCAGGCTACCCCACCCCACCCTAAGCCCCCTGGGCCGGAGTCTGCAGAAACCACACCCTATGGCTTTGACGAGCCCCCTGTTGTTGCCCCTTCGCTTCCTTTGGAGGAGGCTGGCCCCGGCGGCGCTATGCCCTTCCCCTCCGCCCTCCTTTTTGAGGACGATACCCCTACGGACCCGAACATGGCTGTCCCCTCCAACGCTCCTCTGTTTTCGTTGACGGAAGGGCCCACAGAGACGCCCCTTGGGGAAGAAGCCTCCAAGAAGGAAGGGAGCCAAGTTTGAATACGCAGGAGCCTGAAAGCAGAACGATGAAGTTGTCGGAGCACCTGGGGGAATTGCGTAAGCGGCTTTTGCGTTGTGTGGTGTCCGTCTTGGTATTGGGGACTTTGTCGCTGGTATTTTCGCGGGAAATTTTTGGTTTGTTGATGAAGCCTGTGTTGGCGGCTTTGCCGGCTGCTTCTGCGGGGCTTATTTATACGTCGGCTATTGAAGAGATAAACGTCTTCATGAAGGTAGGCCTCTATGCAGGCGTATTTTTAACGACCCCTGTTATCCTCTGGCAAATTTGGGCCTTCGTTTCTCCCGGCCTCTATGCCAGGGAGCGCAAGTTGGCAATGCCCTTCATCTTCGCCGGGACGTTGGCCTTTTTGGTAGGCATTTCCTTTTGCTATTTTGCCGTTTTGCCGAGCATGTTCCAATTTTTGCTCAACGAGGAGTCCGCAACGGAAGCGGCGGTGGGCGTCCAGCATGCCCAGGTAAGCAAAGAGTTGGCCCTCTTGCAGTGGCAAATGGGGGACGCGCAACTTTCGACGACGTTGAAGGGGGCCTTGGAAGAATTGGACAAGCTGTTGGGGTGGAGCCAGGAGGTGAATGAGGAGGCGACACAGGCCTTGCTGGTTTCCAGCATACGTTTGCTGCACATGGCGCAGGCCCAACATGCCTTGGGGGAAAGCCCGCCTGCGGCCCTGTTGTCGGCCAAGGCGGCCTATGAGCGGGGGGCGTTGAAGGAGGCGCAAACCCAGCTTGCGCAAGCCATGCAAACGGTGGCCCATGGTTTGGGCCCGCAGGCTCAGAGTTTTGAGCAGCTTTGGAATTTGGAGTTGAAGTTGGCCAAGGCCCAAACGCTGCACCGCGAGCGTGCGCAGACGCGCCCCATGTTGTCGATGAAGGAGCAGTTGAGTCTCATTCTGTTGTTGGAGATGGCCTTCGGCATTATTTTCGAGTTGCCTGTGGTAATGGCGCTTTTGGCCTTGGTAGGTTTGGTCAAGTCCAAGCTGCTGTTCAAATACCAGCGGCATGCCATTATTGTCAGTTTAATAGCCGCGGCGATTATAACACCTACAGGGGATGCGGTAAATTTAGCCCTTATGGCGATACCGATGATGCTTTGTTATGAGTTGGGCGTCTTGCTGGTGTGGGTAATGGAGCGGATGCGAAAGAAGTCCCAGGCCGAGGCCCAGGACTTATAGGCGGTTTTTGGGAATTTTTTTTGAAGGGATTGACAGCGTTGGAAATGGACACTAGGAAGCAATCCCGCGCAGCCAGGTGTGAGAGTTATGCCCGAAAAGGATTTAGGCAAAAAATACGTTTGTTTTAAGTGCAGTGCCCGGTTTTATGATTTAAGGCGTCCTGAGCCCATTTGTCCGAAGTGTGGGGCAGATCAACGGGAATGCCCAGCTCCTAAATTAAGCGAGGCGCGTCGTCAACGTTCCGCTCCAAAACCCGCCCCTGTGTTGGAGCCGCTGGTTCCCATTGCCGACATAGAAGGCGACGAGGAGGAATTTGAGGAGTTTGAGGATGACTCTGTCGAGATAGAGGACGATGAGGAGTTTTAGGCCAGGCCGCTCGTTGTGGGTGACAGAGAAGGCGAGGGAGGGGGGGGAGAGGGAGCAGAGGGTTGATTGATGGCTTCACCGAAAGTGGCTTTGGTTTTTCCACGGAGGGTAGTTTGCAGGACGAACTTTTGGCATTAACGTCGCTTCAGCAAGTAGACATTGAAATTGCCGCCATGCAAAAAGCGGCTGCTTCCTACCCCAAACAAATTGGTTTGCTCGAAAAGGAGCTTGAAGCGGTGGATGAGCTTTTGGAAGCGGAGCAGACGAAGCTTTCAGAGTTGGAACGCCAAAAGGCGACGTTGGAGCAAACCATTTCCGAAGAAAGAGAAAAGACAAAAAAGTGGGAGTCCCGTCTCTCGGAGCAGCGCTCCTCCCGCGAATATGCGGCGCTGGCCCGGGAAATTGACATTGCCAAAAAAAGCACCCAGACGCTGGGCGAAGAGTTGGCTGAAATTGGAAGAATCATTCAGCAACAGCGGCAGGTGCTGGTGCATACGGAAGAGGCGCACCGCAGCAAGCGCCAGGGCATTCAAGAGCGTGTTGCCGAGCAAAAGCAACGCTTGGCCGACGTCGACGGAAAAATGGCGGCGCTGAACAAGCGACGTCTTCAAGCGGCGCAGACGGTGGGCAGCGCTTTGCTGCGCCGCTATGATGCGGTGCGAAAAAAGCGTACGCCGGCTTTGGTAGGTGTTTTAGCCCCGGGTACTTGCCTAGGGTGTAGAATGAATATTCCCCCCCAACTTTATAATATGCTGCGGACTACCCTTAGCTATGAGCTATGCCCCTCCTGCCAGCGTATTATTTATGCCAAAGAAGAGAATGCCGAAACCGAAATGCCCGGCGACGAGGCCACCTGAAGCGGCCGATACGCTGAGGTGAGCCCCCCATGCCTCGCAAACCTACGACGGCACAACTCATACGCTGCATAGCTCAGCAAGAAGCCCTTACAAAAACGCGGGACTGCTTTCCCGGGCTTTCCGACAAAAGCCTGCGCACGCTGCTTTGGCAGGCTGCCGCTGCGCTGGAAGCCAACGCGACTTTGCCCCTCGAAGAAACTTTGGGCCCCCCTGAAAACGCGGAAGAAGGCGAAGGCCCTGCCCCCCCTTTGCCCCCTCCTATAGCTGGGCCTAGCCTACTTTCTCTGGAAGAGGCTAGCCCCGCTTCCCTTGCTAAACCTGCCCCCTCTGCCCTTTTTTCCTCCCATACCTTTTTGCGTATTTATTCGGATGGGGCTTCGCGTGGAAACCCCGGGCCTGCGGGGGCGGGGGCCCTGTTGGTAGACGCGGGGGGGCAAACGGTAGAGAGGTTAGGGCTATTTTTAGGGGAGCAAACCAACAACCATGCCGAGTACCAGGGGGCTTTGTTGGGGTTGAGGGCGGCGAGGGCGAGGGGGGCCAGGGAGGTGGAGCTTTTGGCCGACAGTCAGCTTTTGGTTTTTCAGTTACAGGGGCGCTACCGCGTTAGGAACCCCGGGTTATGGCCTTTATACCAGGAGGCGAAGGCCTTGCTGGCGCAGTTTTCAAAGGTACGGTTGAGGCACATTCCGCGCGAAGAAAACCGGGAAGCCGACGCCATGAGCAACGAGGCTATTGATAAGAGGCTAGGGGGTTGATAGAAGGGGGGGGCCAAAGCAGTCCGGGCGAACGCGCACCTTTCTTCGGAAGGGTGGGAGGAAAGTCCGAGCTCCACAGGGCAGGGCGCTGGCTAACGGCCAGTCGGAGCAATCCGAAGGAAAGTGCAGCAGAAAACAAACCGCCTGGCAGTTTCAGGTAAGGGTGCAAAGGTGCGGTAAGAGCGCACCGCAACCGAGGCGACTTTGGTTGGCAATGCAAACCCCGCTCGGAGCAAGAGCAAACAGAGGGTGCTCTCTTAGGAGGGCGCGGCCGGCCCGGTCGCCATCTCTCGGGTAGCTCGCTTGAGGGCCTAGGGCAACCTAGGCTCCAGATGAATGTTCGCCGCCCGCCACGGAAACCGGTGGGGACAGAACTCGGCTTATAGGGCTGCTTTGGCTTTTTCTTTTTTCGCCTGCGGCGGGCTTGCAAAGAAATTCGCATTCAAGTGGTTTTTTTCGCCTGCGGCGGGCTTATAAAAATTCCCCTCCGTGGAGGGGTACCGGCATAGCCGGGGGGGTGGTAGTTGTTTAAGCCTCAGGGCTGTAGGGGGTAAAACATTCTTTTCGCCCATACAGGGGGGGGTTAAAAGCATTTCTTTTCCCCCTCCGGGGGGGCTAGGGGGGAGGGGTTATTGCTGGGCCTGCGGCCCGGCTGTTTCCGCTGCGCGGCAGCAGTAGGTTTCGCCTACCGGCGAGTCACTTTTTTGTGTGACAAAAAAGTAACCAAAAAAACACCCTCCGGGGCCCTGCGGGGCTCCTGCAGCACTCGCGACCCCCT
>WQYA01000023.1 GCA_009781495.1 Cystobacterineae bacterium | reverse complement strand
GGAAATGCGCTCCCTGGAGGATTCGCCTCCTTGGGGGATGGCGCCCCCTTCCGGGTGCGCTCCGTGAGAGCCGCTATGCGCCCCGCGCACCCCTTCGGGGAAATGCGCTCCCTGGAGGATTCGAACCTCCGACCTTCGGATTCGTAGTCCGACGCTCTATCCAGCTGAGCTAAGGGAGCTTTGCATGCGTGCGAAGCCTGGCGGAGAGAGAGGGATTCGAACCCTCGATACCCTTTCGAGTATGCAGGTTTAGCAAACCTGTGCCTTCAGCCTCTCGGCCATCTCTCCTCAATGTTTTTAAACTGTCAAAGAACGCCACCCTGCCCGCCTAAACCCACTTGAGGGGCACCTTTTAGCGCAAAGCTTAAATAACTCAAGCCCAATGTTTGACCCCCCGCAAAGGCTGCCCCTATGCCCTAAAAGCCTTAAGCAATACCTTAGACAAAACCCTAAAGCCTTCCACCCCCGACTTTCTGTTTGTTGGCCTTCGGCTCGTTGTTGTCATACCACTTCAAATAGGCCTCTGTCTCGTTGCGGCCACTCTCCAACAAGGCCTGCTTTTTCTCGGCGGAAATGCCAAAACTCAAGGTGCCAATGCCAAGCGTGTCAATATAAACCGTACGTTGCCAGTCGTCACTGTGCAGATGGTATTGCCCCTGTACCTCCAACAACGCACAGAAAAGGTGCATGCCAAAGTCGAAAAAACCCTTCATCTGGTGGTGGGACGGCTCAACATGGTCACGAAAATTATGAATCTCTTCTCTGGAGTCCAAACGGAAACCCAGCGTCTCTTGGTTATAGACATGTCTTTCCATGGGACGCCCACTTCTCTCTAACATGAGGTTTTTTTTATTATAATAGTCCGCCTCTACAAAATTCTTCGTTTTTAAATAGCTTATCCGGTCAAACAATTTAACGGGATAGTTGTCCGTTAAACCCCCATCCACATAACAATCCCCCTTTATTCGGACGGCGCCAAAAGCGAAAGGATAGGACATGGAAATGCGTGCAGCGTCGGCCACACACATTCCTGGGGTGTGCTCGGCCGAGAAAACTTCAGAAAAGCCGGTCGAAAGGTTCGTCCCCATTAAATACATAGAACGAAAACCTTCTTTCCCTTTCAACGCCTCAATGTCGGCAAACGTCGCTTCACTGTTGCCGGTCTTTTGCTGAATGCGCTCGCCTATCCACTCACGGAAAAAATCGCCCTTAAAAAAACCATAATTCGTGCGCAAATGGTTGAAATATCCAATGCAATGCCGTGGACCATCCAGAAATTCTTTGAAATCCATCTCCCAGAGAATTTTTTTGGACTCTTGGGGAGAGAAATTCAGCCCCGCCAAAACCGCATTGATGGCCCCCGCCGAAGTGCCGCCAATACGCTGAATGCCAGCTAAAATGCCCCTCTCCTCCAATATTTCCAAGGCCCCTATATAGCCTACGCCTTTGACGCCCCCCCCCTCGAAAATAAGGTTTTTAAAATGGTATGCCATGACTCTACCCTCTTGTTGGAATATTCTCGAATATGCATAATACTTCAATAAGGATGGTGTGTCAGCCCTAAAACCACTTTTAACGGGGGACTCCCCCCCCCTCAAAAGAAGAAAATAAGGCTCCCTTGCACATGAAAAGGCCCCCAAACACCCGGGAAAAACCGATGAGAACCGACAGAATAAAAGCGCATTTCGAGGAAGAGGCAGAAGCGTTTGACGTTGTTATTCAAAAACTCATTCCCCATTATATGGAAATGGTTGACATATTGGTTTCTGTTATTCCTTTCCAAAAAAACAGCCGGTTTTCAGTGATGGATTTGGGGTGCGGCACAGGAACCCTTGCGGCAACCCTAAAGGCCCACTTTCCAAATATAGAAATAACTTGTGTGGATATAGCAGAAAAAATGCTGGAAATAGCAAAAGCTAAAATTGGAGGAACATTAAACTGCATTCAGGCCGACTTTAACCATTTTGAATTTCCAGGCCGCTATGAATGTATGGTATCTTCATTGGCCTTGCACCACCTTGAAGATGATAATGATAAATTTAGGTTTTATAAAAAAATATATTCCGCCCTGGCCGACGGCGGTTTATTCGTCAACCTGGATGTGGTTTTGGGCAGCGACGAAAGCCTACAAAAAATATACATGGCAAAATGGAAAGAATTCATGAGGAAAAATGTTTCCGAAGAAGAAATTTCCAACAAATGGCTGCCGGCCTATGTCGCGGAAGACAGGCCTGCCAAATTGCTGACCCACCTGGACATGCTTAGGGAATGTGGGTTTTCTTGTGTAGATGTTATCTATAAATATTTTAACTATGCCGTTTATATGGGGAAGAAATAAACCCCAGACCGGTTCCAAGTTGATTTGAGTTGCTGCGGCACAGGGGTGGAAATGCGAAAGAAAAGCGAGCCGGGGGCGCTTGTCTCCGGGTATGCCAAAACAAAACCGGGCAAGGGGGCAAAAGACAACATTTTCCAAATTGCGAAAGCTCTTCTCGACTTCACCCAGGTGAGAGGGCATAGAGGGGGGCTATGACGACGGTAGGGACGCCATTGTTTTGGGTGGGCTTCAATGTGGTGGTGTTGGGGATGTTGGCTTTGGACTTGGGGGTATTCCACCGCAAAGCGCACGCGGTTTCCTTGAAGGAGGCGGCCGTGTGGAGTGGGGTATGGATAGGGTTGGCCTGTCTCTTCGGCATAGGGGTATGGGAGCTATTAGGGGCCGACTATGGCAAGCAATATTTTGCGGGCTACCTTATTGAGAAGGCGCTTTCCGTCGACAACCTTTTTGTCATTTTGGTGGTGATGGGTTTTTTTGCTGTCCCCAAAGAAAACCAGCACAAGGTGCTGTTTTGGGGGGTATTGGGTGCCTTGGTGCTGAGGGCCCTGTTTATTTTCGCGGGGGCGGCCCTGCTGTCCCGTTTCCACTGGCTGATGTATGGCTTTGGCCTTCTGCTGATTTGGTCCGCCTTCAAGCTGGTTTGGCAGAAGGAAGACGACATTAACCCCGAGAAAAATTTTCTTGTCCGCGCCTACCGACGTTTTTTCCCGGCCACCCCCCATTATGTAGGGGCGGCCTTTTTTGTGCGCGAGGAGGGGGTGAGGAAGGCCACGCCGTTGTTTTTAGCGGTGCTGGCGGTTGAGGCTGTGGACTTGCTGTTTGCGGTAGACTCCATTCCCGCGGTGTTTGGCGTCTCTCAGGATGCTTTCATTGTTTATACGAGCAACATTTTTGCCATATTGGGGTTGCGCTCCCTGTTCTTTTTGCTGTCGGGCGTCATGGATAAATTTCACCTGCTCAAATATGGCCTCTGCCTCATATTGCTGTTTGTAGGGGTTAAAATGTTGTTAATGGACGTTTATAAAATTCCCATCAACCTCTCCCTCCTGGTGATTGGCGGCGTATTGTTGTTGACGGTAGCCGCCTCCCTGCTGTTTCCTGCGAAGCCGAAGGCCGCTGACGAGACGTGAAAATTGCGCTAGGCTGCATGTGCGCAACGCGGGAGAAACCAAAGCAAGCGAGGGAAGCGAAAGATGAAGACAGACTGGGAGAAGCATTTTCAAAATTTTTTAAAGCAGGCGGGCCAGGAGTTTAGGCGCGTAGGAACCGACTTAAAGCAAGAGGTACAAAAGTTATTGAAGGAGATGAAGGAGCCCCAAAACCAGGAGAAACTCAAAAAGAGCCTACAAAACGCGGCCGACTGGGCCAAGGCGACGGCCAAAGAGGTGGCCGACATGGCGCAGAAATATGCCGAGGAGACAGAAGCTTTCGGCAAGGCCAAAAAAAGAGGGGGTTGCGGGTTTAAGAAGGACACTTCAGGCAAAGCCACCTGGGGCGAGCCGGTTGAAAAAATGTCCCCGCCTCCCGCTGCAAAAACCGAAGAGGCACCGGTGAAGGCGAAGAAAAAAGCTTCGGCCTCTGCAGCCAAAAAAGCCAAGACGGCAACCGCACTCAAGAGAAAAACCGCCGTCGCTGAGAAGAAAAAGCCCGCTTCTTCGAGCAAGGCCTCCAAAGCGCCCGCTTCCAAAACAAAGGCCAAAGCCTGAAGGAAAAAACAGGAGCCCTAAGTGGCAAAGCAACGGCAATGGTTTGAATGCCAGTCTTGTGGTGCGCAGGCCCCCAAGTGGTTGGGGCGTTGTCCCGAGTGTGGCGGGTGGGGGACTTTGGAGAAGGCGACAGGGGAGAGGGAGGGGGGGGCTACCACCGGAGGGGTAGAGGCCCCTAGGCCCCTAGGCTTAGAAGAAGTAGCCTTAGACGAAGGGCTACGCCTCCTTACAGGCATAGACGAGTGGGACCGTGTATTGGGCGGGGGCCTGGTAGCCGGCAGCCTCCTGCTTTTAGGGGGGGACCCGGGCGTGGGCAAGTCCACGCTGTTGATGTGGATAATCGACAAGCTGTCCCTTTCGCACCCGGCCCTCTATGTTTCGGGCGAAGAGTCGCTTTTGCAGGTGAAGATGCGTGCCGAGCGCCTGGGTTTGCAGTCCAAGGGGTTTCGCCTGCTGGCGCAAACCGACGCCGACGCCATTATTGCGGCTGCGCGGCAGTTGAAGCCCTCCTTGTTGGTGGTGGACTCCATTCAAACGACGGTGGTGCCCGCGTTGGGGGCGCACAGTGGAAGCCTGGCCCAGCTGAGGGAGGCGGCCGGAAGGTTTTTGACTTTCGCCAAGGAAAGCGGCGTCCCCGTATTGTTGATAGGGCACGTAACGAAGGAGGGGGCTTTGGCGGGCCCCCGCGTCTTGGAGCATATGGTGGACGTCGTCCTCTATTTGCAGGCCGAAGGGGCGCAGGCTTTTCGTTTTTTGCGTGCGGAGAAAAACCGTTTCGGCTCCACGCAGGAGTTGGGCGTTTTTGAAATGAAAGCCGACGGTTTGGCGGAGGTGAAAAACCCCTCCTCGCTGTTTTTGGCCGGAAGGCCCCTGGGGCAAAGCGGCTCCGTGGTAACCTGCACCCTCAACGGCTCCCGTCCGCTTTTGTTGGAGGTGCAGGCCCTCGTCGTCAACACCCGCTATGGCACAGGCCGGCGTACCACTTCGGGGGTAGACAGCAACCGTGTGGCTTTGTTGTCCGCGGTGGTAGAGAAGCATTTGGGGCTGGTATTTTCGGGGTGTGACGTTTTTGTCAACGTTGCAGGCGGCATGAGTTTGCAGGAGACGGGTTGTGACTTGGCATTGTGTGCGGCAGCCATTTCCAGCTATGAGAACCGCCCCATGGACGCCCATTGTTTGGTATTGGGAGAGGTGGGCTTGTCCGGCGAAGTCCGCGCCGTTTCGCGTTTGGAGATGCGTTTGGCCGAGGCCCAAAAATTGGGCTTTGAGAGGGCGCTGGTCCCCAGCGCCAACCTGCCGCACATTTCCAAGGCGCTGAAGAAGGGCTTGGACATCAGCGGCATTTCCAAGCTGAATGTTTTGACAGAGGCCTTGCGCGCACGGGCCTAAGGGGGGGCTTGGAGTGCTTTATGGCTTTCCCGGACAGGGGCTTAGCGCGCGCGGCGGCGGGTGGGGTTTTGCCTGAGGAAACCTTGTTTCAGAAAGAAAACTAACGGCCATAATTCTGCTCATACCAACTGGCATAATAGTCGTAATAGGTTTGTCCCGTCGTCGAGGTTCTCTCCCCATAGGCGAAGGTAGCGCCAATGGCATTGCGGGCCTTGGCCACATCGCCGTCGAGGAGATATTGGTCATAACTTCTGTTATAAGCATCCACATTCGCCGAATTGCCGCTGGGAATGACGAGTTTCGGTCCCCCATTGGCCATAATTTCACGCTGCACCTTAATGTTGTTTAAGGTTGCGGCGCCTTCGTCGGCAAGCATGCTGTTGACAAAGGCTGCTTTAGAGCCGAAGTCCACTCCAGCGGTATAGGTTGCATGGCCAACTTCATGAGACAAAACCGACACCACAGACGCCGGGTTGTTTCTTTGAGAGCTGTCAATGGTAATCGTCTTGTTGGCCTTGCTGCAATAGCTTCCGCCGCCTGACGTCCCATATTCAATGCTCCAACCCTCGTTTTGGAGCCGCTTCAAATCCGTTTGAAGGCTGGGCGACAACGCAGCCAGCTCGTCGATGGCGTCCCCCAGGCCTGTCTTGGCTGTCTTCACTGTTGTGGGTTCTGCTATTTTCTCCTCTATTATTTCTTTTATCTTCTCTCCTATTATTTCTATTTTCTCCTCTGTTGTCCCTTCCTCTGTTATGCCTCCTAGGGTACCCCCCAGAATGCTCTTGCCTGCCTGCAAAGCCTTGAGTGCGGCCTCCAAGTCCTTCTGGCTGATGATGCCGTCGCACCTGCCTTTGCCCGCAGCAACGTCGAGTTGGTTGAAGAGAGCTTGGTTTTCAAGAAGAAAACGGCAGACTTCGCGCAACTCTTTGGGCAAGGACGCATTGTTCAAAGCCGCCAGCAAGTCTTTCCTGCTGATTTTGCCGTCCTTTTTGCCTTTCCCGGCCGCGGTGTCGAGCACGTCAAAATATGTTTGAAGCAGGTGGAGCACGTTTTCCCATTGGGCTCCATAGCTTGAGTCTGAAGACGCCCCTCGGAGTTCTGCAGGCAGCTTCGCAAGCACCGCCGCTACGTCTTTCTTGCTGATGATGCCGTCACACCAACCCTTGCCTGCACCTATGTCCAGCGACCTTAAGGCACCCCTGTTTTCAAGAAGAAACCGGCAAGCATCGCGCAACTCCTGAGGCAAAGCAGGGTTTCTCAAAGCCGCCCTCAAGTCTCTCTCGCTGATTTTGCCGTCTTTTTTGCCTCTGCCGGCCGCCGTGTCCAGCACGTCAAAATAGAGGTCCAGCATGTTGACCGCATGCGCATAACGCTCTCCATAACTCTGAGCCTTCGCCTGCGCCGCCGTCGCTACCCTCACCGCCCCCTCAAACCTGTCCAGAAGATGGATTGAAAGCGCTGCCTTCGTCGTTGCTAACCCCGGGACCCCAAAGGTTTTTGAAACGCCGCCCATACCCTTCCCAAAATTCAAAAAACCTAACATCACTCCCATAGCCCTGCCCTTCCCTCATTTTAAAACAACAACGCCGACAAAATAGCGGCTAACAATTAAATTATCTGATTTTCGTTTTTAAAGTTGCTTATACAATTCGTCTGCTACGTGCAAAAATAACCACACTAATTGAAAAATATACATAAAAACAAGGGGATGAATATCCCTCTTCGGGGGGGGAGGGCAAAAAAACAGAAGGCTACCCCCCTGCCTGCGCATTTTCGGGCCGGCTTCTCAGCTGGGGAGGCCTCAAAACCCCTATGGGCTGGAGACAGGGGCCGCTATAACAGGGTTTTGCAAAATGCCTACGTTCTCAATGTCTACCTCTACCACGTCGCCCGCTATAATGGGGCCTACGCCGGCGAAGGTGCCCATCGCTACCATGTCGCCCGGGAAAAGCGTCATAATTTGAGAAATAAAGGCTACCAATTGGGGGGGGGGAAACAGCAGCGCTGAAGTGTTGCCGTCCTGGCGCAATTGCCCGTTTACACGGCAGCATACCCGCAAGTCCTTCCACGCTAACTCCGTCACCATAAACGGGCCCGCACAGGCAAAACTGTCATAGTTTTTCGCCCGCGTATATTGCTGCTCGCGCCTTTGTATGTCGCGCGCCGTCACGTCGTTGAAACACGTTAAACCAAAAATGGCTTCCGCAGCCTCCTGCTCGCCGGCATTCTTCAACTCCTGCCCAATCACCAACGCCAACTCCGCCTCGTGGTGGACTTCGTTGCTCTCCTTGGGCAAAACAATGGGCTGCTTGTGCCCATTGAGGGCACTGGGCGCTATGAGAAAAATCAACGGCTCCACAGAGGTGCTTTTGCCCATCTCCTGGGCGTGCTTCTTCTCATTCTGCCCCACCGCTACCACCTTGCTCGCCTCCGTGGGCACCAAAATCATATCCTCGGAAAACGGCAGCCTCAGCCCCGTCTTCTGTATGCCCGTCCAGGGGGCGTCTACAAGCACTTCAAAATTACGGCCGTCTACCAAGGCATAGCGCGGGCCGACGGAGGTTTGTATGCGCGCAAAACGTTTCATGAAAGCACGTCCCCCATGCCATAAAACCCCGCAGGCTTCGCGTGCAGCCAGCGCGCAGCCCGCAAAGCCCCCTGTGCAAATTGCTCCCGGCTTTGGGCGCAATGGCGCAACTCCAGGCGCTCCCCCTCCCCTAAAAAGTATACCGTGTGCTCGCCTATCACTTCACCCCCCCTGAGGCTTTGTAGGCCTATCTCCTTCGCGGGACGCTCGCCTATCATGCCGGAGCGCTGTGTACAAAAATGCTGCGCGCCCAGCCCCAAGGCCTTGGCCGCATCCTCCGCCAGCTTCAACGCCGTCCCCGAGGGCGCATCCTTCTTGCGCTTGTGGTGTATTTCTAAAACCTCTATGTCCCAACCCTCCCCTAAACGACGCGCCATCTCTTGCACAGCTAAACCCAATACTTGTATGCCTATGGACATGTTGGGGGCCCATAGTACCGGTATACGCGCGGCCGCTGCCTTCAACGCTTCGCGCTCCGCCTCTCCCAGGCCCGTCGTCCCCACCACCAACCCCACCCCCGCCTGCGCACACAAAGCCGCGTGCACCGCCGTGCACGTGGGGGCCGTAAAGTCAATGACAACGTCTGTGGGGGTGTCGGTTAGGCATTTGCCTAAGTCGTCTAACAGGCATAGCCCCTCCCCCCCGGGCGGGGGCGGCATAAACGCTGACAAGGGCTTGCCTGGCCCTAAAGCGCCCCTCTCCACTACCCCACCGGCCAACTGTAGCCCGGTTTCCTTGGAAATGCGCTGCACAATGGCTTGGCCCATGCGGCCTAGGACGCCCACAACCACCACGCGCGTCATGGCAACAACCCCAACCCCAACAGCGCTTCTCGCAAAGGCGCGTGGAATTGCGGCGCAAGCGGAGAAAGCGGCAAACGCAACTCGTCCGCAAACAGGCCCATAAAATGCAAAGCCTTCTTCACCGGAATGGGGTTGGTTTCTTGGAAGAGGGCACGGTGGAGGGGGGCCATTTGGAGTTGTAGCTTTAACGCTTGCCCCCCCTCTCCCCTGGAGGCTGCCCCTACCAATTCCCCCATTAACTTGGGGGCTACATTGGAGGAGACGGAAATGACGCCGCGGCCGCCGCAGGCCATGCAGGGCCATACAAACCAGTCGTCCCCGGAAAGCACGGAAAGCCGCCGGCCACACTTCTCCACCAACTCTAAAATACGCGCGGCGGAGCCGCTCGCCTCCTTCAACGCCACCACCTCTTCCTCCTCGCACAAGGCCTTCATGGTGTCGGGCGCAATGTCAACGCCGGTACGGCCGGGGACGTTATAAACCACCAGCGGGAAGCCCCTGTTCGCTTGGGCAACGGCTTTGTAGTGTTCTATAAGGCAACGCTGCGTGGGGCGGTTATAGTAGGGGGTGACAACCAGGGCCCCGTCTGCGCCTAAGTCGCGTACGCGCTTCACATTGAGGACGGTTTTCTCCGTGGAATAGCTGCCGGCGCCGGCAATCACCACCGCTTTGCCCGCGGCCTTCTTCACGCAAATGGAAATGAGTTTGTCCTGCTCTGCTTCTGAAAGCGTCGGGGTTTCACCCGTCGTGCCCACAGGGACAAGGCCGGAAACGGCATTGGCCAGTTGGTAGTCCACCAGCTTCTCATAGGCGGCTTCGTCCAGCTTGCCGTTGCGAAATGGTGTGGCCAATGCGGTAATGGTTCCTTCAAATGTTCTCATGGCGACTCCTCTTCAAAGTGCAGCTGCTCTTCAATAACCCCTTCCCCCTCCTCCGGGTTTTGCGGGGGGGCCACAGGTGTTGACGCTTCTATTTTGGCTTTGGGCTTGGAGGCAGGGCGAAGAGGGCCCTTAATGCCGCAGGCCCATAGGCCTAAGGCTAACCCCATGCAAAACAAATAAGCTAAACAACGCATGGGTCATCCTCCTTAGGCTTAAAAGCGTATCCCCATCGCCCCACGCAAAGCGTTGGCTGTTTTGGGTTTCTGTATTCCACCGCTGCGCAAGTCATTAAACCCGTCCAACGGGAAGAGAATACCCCAGGCCAGCTGCATAAAAAAGCCCCCTGCGGACTCATAACGGGCCCCTATGTTTAACTCTATGCCCAAATCCGCATTCCCCGTTATGTTTCCATTGCTGTCCGCAATGGCAGAGGGTGTGGACTGCCCATAAATGGCCCGCGAATAAATGAGGGAGCCAAAAACATCCAGGCCGTCGACAATACGGTATTTTACAGAGGGTTTTAAATAAAACGCATCGGTTATTCCGCCTAAAATTTCCCTAAATAAAAGCATGTCCACAACATAGTCGCGGTTGAAACGGAAGTTTCGAATGGCGTTGTCCGTGCAGCCGCCCGTGTCCTGGCAGGCATATTGGGGCCCGTCCATGTCCCCCGGCTGCGTGGTGTTGTTGGGCCCGGAAACCTTGCGGCGCGGGTAATTTCCAAAACCGGGGGCCTTGTCCCCTGAAGCGAAGCCTATTTCGGCTTTAACGCTTAAGTCTCCTTTATAGAAGAGGTATTCCCCTTGTAATACCGCACCAAACTGCATCACTTTGAGGGGTTGGTTTTTGCCCGGTATATTGGCATCGGCAAGTGTCGTCGCACGGTTGTCTATGGAGCCAAAAACGGCGGCGGCTTCCAGTTCCATGCGAAATTGGGGACGCTCATATTTCACCCAAATATCGGGTGTAAACAATTCGCCTTTGCGCGGGACAAAGCCCCCAATGCCCTCAGAGAGGGGAGCGCCATAATAGTCGGCAGCCTCATAGCGTTGGTTACGGTAGGTGAAATGCAGGCCATAATTCCACAGGGACTCTCCCGCTGCCAGCTTGGCCTTGCGTTGGCTTTCCGTGTCCTTGCGCGCAAGCACCGCCCCTAGGGTATAGCTGCTGTCCTTGGTGCTCAGGCCCATGGGCTGTCCACTGCCCACATCGCTTGAGGACAATACCCCCGCCACATTCATTTCAAAGAGGGGGGCTATATACCAGCCGGAAAAAGGTTCTACCACGAAGAGGAGTCTGTCCACGGTGTCGCCCACGTTGCAGTCCAAGCAACCCCCGTCGTTGCGCATCATTCCCAAGCCCCAATGGGAGGGCATGCGTCCGAAATAGAGGACGCCCACCGGCGTTGAAACTTCTCCCCAAGCACGTTTGAGGACCAGGGAGCTGCTCAGGGAGTTGACGCCTGAGTTGAGGGGCGCCTGGGAGTTGGAAAACAGGCCGAACACGTCGCGGTCCCAGGCATAGCCATTGGCCGCGTTGCGGCTGAAGGCATAGTCGGGCGTGGAGCCGAACATGACGTTGTCCAGCGCATCTATTTGCATGTGTACACGTATGCGCTCTGAAACGTTGAAGGTGGGCTCCATGCGCAAGCGCATGTTCAGTCCGGCAAAAGTTTTGCCTTCTGTTTTAGACTCATAGGTGGGGTAGAGGGTATAGCCCGAAACATCCGCTGCGCGGCCGAGGTTAAGTTGGTGGAACAACTCGGGGCGTACGCGGAAATAGCCGTCCATGACAAAAAATTTGAGTTTTTGTTTTTGCTCAATCCAAGGCTCCTGCCAGCCTTGGAGTGCGGACTGTGTCGTCAACTGAGCGCGAATTTCGCTTTTGAGTTGGGACAACTCCTGCTTGGCGTCTTCCAACTCTCTGCGAAGGGTTTCCATATCTCCAGAGGCCGCCAAGGTGGCCTGCGTTGAAGCCGTCTCCGTTGGGACTGCTGGGGCAACGGCTGAAGGCTCCGGTGGGGCCAGCTCAGCCTCTTGGGCCAAGGCAGGCAACGCATGAAGTCCACTCCAACACAACAAAACACGCAAAATAGGGTGCGACGCTCTTTTCATAGGAAGTCCAGGGCCAAGGAATTAGTTCGGCGGCCCAAGGAGGTCAAACAAAAGCGCATGAAGGGGGTGTTTTCTGGGCCTGCGGCCCGGCTGTTTTCAGAAACATTTCTTTTTATCCCTCCGGGAGGGGGTTATTTTTCGCCTGCGGCGGGCTTATAAAAAAATTCCCCTCCGGGGAGGGGGGGTATCGGCATAGCCGGGGGGTAGTTGTTAAAAGCTCAGGGCTGTAGGGGGGGTAAAACCTTCTTTTCGCCCATTCATGGGGGGGTATCTCCCACTGAGTGTTTTTTTTGCCCGCTGCAAGCGAAAAAACCTCCCCCCTTAGGGTTTGGGCACCTTCTCCCAGTCCGCCAAAAAACGCTCTATCCCCAGGGTCGTCAGCGGGTGCTCCGAAAGCTGTTTGAGGACGGCCAGCGGAATTGTGGCGACATGCGCCCCGGCCAATGCAGCGTGCAATACGTGAATGGGGTTACGCACGGAGGCCACCAATACTTCGGTTGCAAAACCATAGTTGTCAAAAATGGCCACCGTCTGGCGCACCATTTCCATGCCCTCTTGCCCAATGTCGTCCAAACGGCCCACAAAAGGCGAAACAAAACTGGCCCCCGCCTTGGCGCATAACAAAGCCTGTAAAGGGGAAAATACCAAGGTAACGTTGGTAGAAATACCCTTATTCGCTAAGGCCCGGGTAGCCTTCAACCCCTCTACCCCCATGGGAATTTTTATCACCACATTCGGATGCCAAGCCGCTAGGGCTATGCCCTCTTTCACCATGTCCTCCGCTTTTGTGGAGATACATTCCGCGCTGATGGGGCCATCCACAAGGGTGGCAATTTCACGAATCACCTCTTCAAAAGGCCGCCCCACCTTGGCCAACAACGAAGGGTTTGTCGTTACGCCATCCACACACCCCATTTCTAGGGCAACTCGAATCTCCTTCACGTCGGCACTGTCAATAAAAAACTTCATGGCTTGGCCTCCTTGGGCGGTTTTGGCAAAAATTCGGAGGCCCCAGAGTTAGCCGACTGGCGCAGCAAGTGCAAGCAATGTAGAAGACAAGCCATGCCGCTTTCCGAAAACACCATGCTCCACTTTGCCCAAACCGTACTTGAAACCGAGGCCGCAGCCATTCTCGCCCTGCGCCATAAACTGAATGGCAATTTTGAGAAGGCCGTTGCGCTGATGCTCCAATGCCGTGGACATATTGTTGCCATGGGCATGGGAAAACCCGGCTTCATCGCCCAAAAACTCTCCGCTACCTTAGCCTCCGTCGGCATTCCCTCCTTCTTCTTGCACCCGGCAGAAGCGGCCCACGGCGACATAGGGCGCATCGCCCCAGGGGACGTGGGGGTGGTTTTGTCCAACTCGGGGGCAACCGAGGAGCTTTTGCGCCTCCTGCCCGCCTTCAAACGCCTGGAAATGCCCCTCATTGTCCTCACCGGCGACGCCCAGTCCCCCCTGGCTCAACACGCTACCACCGTCCTCGAAATCGGCTGCATCAACGAAGCCTGCCCCATGGGCCTTGTGCCTACGGCCAGCTCCGCCGCCTTGCATGCCCTGGCCGACGCCCTCGCCCTCAGCCTCGCCAGAGAAAGAGAAATGACGCCCGAAAAATATGCCCTCCTCCACCCGGCCGGCGCCCTCGGACGCTCCGTCATGCGCGTCGGAGAGCTCATGCGTCAAGGCCCCTCCAACCCCATGGTGGGTGAAACCGCGCCCCTCTCTGAGGCCATTCTCGTCATGACGCAAACCCCCGGGAAACCCGGAGCCAGCAATGTCGTCGACGCAGAAAACAAACTCGTGGGCATTTTTACGGACGGAGATTTGCGCCGCCTCATCCAAAGCCAACAACTGAACCTGGACACCCCCATCGGCCACTTCATGCACAAACAACCACGTTGCGCCTATACCAACGAGTTGGCCATGACGGCTGCCGCACGTATGCGGCAATACCAGATAGATCAGCTGCCTGTCGTCGACGAGCAAGGAAAAGCCATCGGCCTTCTGGATATTCAAGACTTGTTGGCCATTCGCCTCATTTAGCTGAAGCCGGCTGCGCCTCGGTTTTGTCTCCCAAACGAGGGCGCGTCGCAGAGGAGCGCGGACGCTGGACTTTGGAGTTGCCGCCCGCCTCCAAAGCCGCCTCTACACGCGCCAGAAAACCCTTCGCTGAGCTTGAATACGGGTGCTCCGTCGTCGCCACTTTCCGCAAAAACTGCTCCGCACGCTTCAAAGCCTCCATGTTGTCGCCCTCTGTCTCCAACAACAATACCCCCAGGGCATAGGAAGCTTCCAAAGAGGTTTCGTCCAAAACCAACAAGGCCTCCCAGGTTTTTTGGGCGCCCTCCATGTCCTTGGCAAGCACTTGAAACAAAGCCAGCCGTTTGCCCGCGTCCACCACTTTGGGCATCAGCAAACCGAGGCAAGCCGCCTGCATGGCCGGAGGCTTCTTCGCTTGGGCTTTGACCAGCTCCATTTCCAAGGGTTTGTCCGCGTCTATGCCCTCACAGGGGGACATGCTCGCCTCTACCCCCCTTAACTTGAGAAAAAATACCCTCGCCGCTACCGTCTTCTCCCAAGCTTGCCTAAAATACCAGGCCGCCTCCTCTATACGGTTGGCTTTCTCATATTCCGAAGCAATGGAAACGGCTATTTCAAAAGTCTTCGGCGCTTCCTTCAACCCCGGCGTCTGGTCCAAACGCGCAATGACGTCCGGCAAGTCGGCAAAACGCGAAGCCTGCCCTTCCATAGGTGGATGCGGCGAAGCTTGTCCCTCCACAGGCAGGTGGGGGGGGGGGTATCCCTCTACCCTAGAAGCAGGCGGGGGGGCAGAGGGGGGCATAAGCAAAGCCAAAGTACTGAATGTCCATAACACAAAGGGGGGGGGGCACATGCTTATTCACGCTCCATTGCAAAAACAACCTGGGCCTTTGAGGCCATGGCCTCAAAAGCCTGTTGGAGGTTTTCCTGGGCCAAAGCTTGCCGCCCCTGGGCCATTTCCTCCAGCAGCCCCACAAAGGCCTCGGCCCAAAAGTTGGCCAGGGCCTCCCACTCGGGTGGGCATGGGGGTTGGAAGTCGCGCAACTCCAACTCAAACAAGCGCCCCAGCACCGCGAGGGAGGCGAACACCGCATGCGCTATGCCCCACTGCTTTGCTTTGGCCCTAAGGCTTTGGGGTTGTATTCCCGCGGATAAAAATATTTCGCGCATATCCACCCAGTCCACCCAAGGGCCGGCATAGGCCTCGCCATATTGGCGTATGCACAATGCCAACAAATTGTCCTCCAGCCCCAGGGAATAGAGGGAGGGGCCAAACACAGGTTTAGGCAGGGCATATTGGAAGAGGAGGGGCATAAGGGAGGGGTTTAGGCCCGGCAGGCAGCCAAACAGCCCCAGGGGGGTATACCCATTGGAAAGGCCATAAGCCGCGTGGGCAAAGGGCGCCTCCTCCTCATAGCCACAGGCGCGCAAATAGCCGGCAAAGCCTTCTATGTCCTCCTGGGCGCACAGCACAGAAATTTCCAACAAGGGCCTAAACCCCACATGAGGGTAGAGGGCTTCTGCCAAGCTTAGGTTAGCAAAAAGCACCAGTTTACGGCCCTCCAGGGGGGTTAGGGTATTTTTAAAATTCATCAGGTGCAGGGTATTGTCGGCCAAAGTGCCTTGGAAAACCGACAGCAATTTGTCTTTAAGCGCGCGGGGGGCTTGCAGCTGGGGCAAAGCATATTCGAGGTTGTGGCCCACCAAGGGCCCCAAGCCTTGCCCAATGCTCCACTCTGCAAACAACTCCAAGGGCGCATTCGGCATGGGGCAAAAGCGCGGGCGAAGCTGCGTCAGCAGGCGCAAGAGTTTCAGCATGGTTTGGGTATGCCCTTTGTTGAGGCCTAGGCCAACAAATTAATGATGGGGGCGCCTAAAGCCCAGCTTAGCCATACGGAATACCAACGTCCTGCGGGGGAGGCCCAAGCGTTTGGCGGCGGCGGAGACATTCCAGCGTGCGCGCGCCAGGCTTTCCAGAAGAATGCCATATTCCGCAGCCGCCATTTGCTCCTCATAGCCCCCGGGGGCCTCGTCTGCCGTCAAGGCCGCCGGCAGGGCTTCCTTGCCCATTTCGTCGCGCAGGGAGGCTACCGCGGCCTGCACCACCCAATTTTTTAACTCGCCTACCCCTCTGGGGAAGCCATAGGCCTCTAAACGCTCCCTAAGCCCTTCCCCCAGGGAGAGGCGGGGGCGGTTTGTTTTACGTTTAACGGAGGCCACCACGGCCTGCGCCAAAGGCCAAATGTCCTCTGGGCGCTGCGCCAGAGGCGGCATGTGGAATGTCCAAGGGAAGTGCTTGGCCTCCTCAAAAGGCCCGCCGGCTGTAGCCCCCAGGCGAAGCTTGGCTGCCTTTGCCCGGCCCAGCAAAAAGCGTTGGCGCTCTGGGGGCAACTTGTCAAAGGAGCGTATTAAAACAGCGGGGCCCTGGGGCTCTTTCTCCAAAAGCGCCATAGCCGGGTATTCCACATAGGGCATGCCTTCAAACCATGAGGACAACAACCAGGCGCGCCCCTGGCCTTCCCCCCCCCATACCAACAGGGGGCCGGGGGCTTTGCGCAACTCATGCAGCATGCCCGCCAGGCGCACCATGCTGGCATTTTCCAAAACGGGCTCCAGGAGCGCATCCACCTTGCCGAGCTTCACCCATGCGCTGTCCAACAAGGCCGTCGCGGACATGCCGTCCTCGGGGAAACAGGCCCACGCAACACGGGCCCGTTTCCCAGCAACCTCCGTCAAACGTCGCATCCTCTCCTCTGTATGCTGCACGGGGGCTTCGGGTATAAAGCAGGCCAAGACATTCCACGCCAGCGTCGCCCAAAAAGCCGGGAGCTGCCACGAGAGGACTTCGTGCATCAGCCGTTTTTGGAAGGACATACGGGTAGGCATATGGAGGTAGGGGACGGAAACCAAAAAAAGGAGGGGGGGGGTATTTTGGCCGGGCGCCAAAAGCGCCTCTTCCAGGCGCTCTTCCATCTCCACAAACGGAATCATCCGTGGGGCCGTAGGAAGGCGCTCGGCCTCTCCGAGCAGCAGGAGACGAAAGGCCCCCAGGCGTATTTCGTCTCCGGGGTTTATCCACGCGCCATACCTCACTTGGACGTCATTCAAAAAAAAACTCTGCGTACGGGGCATACGTTCCACCCAAACGCCCGTTTCCCTGGCCACAAACAAAAGCTGCGCTGAAGCGGCTTTTTGGCGGGAAGCCAAATGCAAGGGGCGCTGTTCGTTCCATGCCCAAACTTTCCCCATGTGCAAGGGCATAACCCCTGCCTCTTCCCGTGAAACCATTTGCAGAAAATAACGCTGTCGCACAGCCGGTTTTCCAAGGCCTCCTTTAGAGTGAATGTGCTTTCACCTTGGGCTTTTGCACATGCAACACCACTTCTTTATCCGGTTTTATATGGACTTGATAGGACTTGGAAATGCCCAGCTGTTTGTTTTGCACATAGAGTCGCGTTTTGCCCGCAGGCAGCCGCAGGGGTTTCATGGGTGTTTTTCCCAAATATTTTCCTCGGTAGCTAACCGCGGTATTGGGGGCAGCCTGAATGCGTACCCGCCCCAAACGGGCTGCGACGGACGGTTTGGACTCTTTGTGGCCTGTTTCAGCAGCCGTCTCTGGAATGGGGGACGCCTGGGGGGTGGGTTCAGGGGCCAGGGGGAGGGGTGAGGCAATGGCCGTAAGGGGTTGGGACATACGTGAAAGCGCCGTAGAAACATTCTTCGGCGAGGCAGCCACCACCCAATAGAGGAGGCCCATGCTCAAACAGCAGGAAACCGTGGCCAAACCCCATATAAAATTTTGTTGCGGCGTACGCTTGGGGCGAGGGGACTGCAGGGCCAAAGCCTGCTGGGCAATTTTTTCAGGAGCCTTCAAAACTTCTGTGCCTTCAAAATGGCCGCTGCTTCCAGAGTGAGCGAAAGAAACCTCCGAGGGCGTCTCCAACTCAAAAAAGGTTTCATCCGGCCTTAAGTCCCAAAAATCCCGCATCCACGCGCTGACGGTGGAAGCGTGTACGCTTTGCCCCTTGGCGACAAGGCTTTGAATCAACACCCCCGCCATCTGCGCGGCGGAGCTCCAACGCTCCGCAGCGTTGGGGTTGAGGGCTCTCAAGAGAATGTCATTCAATTCCTTGGAAAGCTCTGCGCGCGGCTCATAAAGCGTCCTGGGTTGCGTCACACTCTTGCGGTCTCTGGGCACGCAGTCGGGCAACTCCAAAGTCAACAACTCATACAGGCTGACGCCCATGGAATAAATGTCGGAGCGCACATCCAAAGCATGCTCGGCAACAAAATATTCAGGAGCCATATAGGGGAATTTTCCCTTGGGGCCGCCCGTCGGCAAATTCACATTCCTAAACCTGGCCTTGGAAATGCCAAAGTCCACAAGTTTGACGGCGCCCTCCCAGCTGAGCAGCAAATTGTCCGGGGAAACGTCCCGGTGCAAAATGCCCAAGGGGCGCCCCTTGCCGTCCGAGAGGTTGTGCGCAAAATGCAAACCCTGCAAGGCTTCCGCAATCAACCACACAGCAATGGCTTCCGGAATGCGCCGGTGGTTTTTTTTCGCACGGCGAATGCAGGACTTCAGGGAGCAACCGCGCACGTGCTCCATGACAATAAACCAACTGTCCTGGGCCCGGTTGAGTTCCAAGGTTTGGACAATGTTGGGGTGCTGCAGCAAAACAGACAGCCTCGCTTCATTCAAAAACAAATCCACAAAACCCTGGTCATCCGCCAGGTGCTTGAGCATGCACTTAATCACCACTTCTTTTAAAAAACCTTCGGGGCCCTCCTGACACGCGAGGTAGACTTCACCCATTCCACCCTGCGCCAGCAGTTGGACCAAGCGATAGTTCCCAAGAGTGCCAAGTGAAGCGAAAGCCATGGCGCACCATGTGAGTTTTGAAGCTAAACCTCTCCCCGACAACTCGAATGTAGCACAAGGGCTTAGGAGATGAAAATATCTTCCTGAAAAACCGCTTCTTTAAAGTCCGAAATAGCCAGGTTTTAAATGAATTTTAAGCAAAATGCCGCACAAGAAGGGCTCGCCCGCCGATATGCAAGGCCGTATTTAGGAAAATACATATGTCGCGTCTTCGTTTGCACAAACTTGAGTGCATGGTTTTTGAGGAAAATTTTTATGGACAACGGTGAAAGTTGCCTGGTGAGTACCCCATGAGGACGCTAGCCATAAAGATAGATGAAGACGCTCACCTGCCCCTCCTGTTCTGCCAACCTCCTTGCGGCCCCCAACCCAATAGGCGCCGACATCCCCTGCCCGCGCTGCAATCAAATGCTCCCGCGCAATGCTGTGGACAGCCCCCCCAAGGAAAACGCAGAGACCACAAAAACAGAAAAGGCGGAAACCGGACTCCCCCAAGGAAAACCCTCTGTCAACCTTGTCTATGAGCTCGACATTGAAGAAGAAACGCCGCCTCGCGCCCAAACCAAACCCAGGCAGACCCCCGCCCCAGAACACTCCACTTCCAGCTTCCCTGCGGAAACAGAGGACAGCTCGCAAAACCCATTTGAAAAATATGCACCCAGCATTCAGCCCTTCGTCCAACAACTGGCCACTACCCGTACCCCCCCTGTGGGCTTTAAAACCTTGCCTATGCTCCCACCGCTCCCCTCGGTGGACACCCCCCTTCCCCGCGCCTCGGATAGGAGAGCTACGGAGCTTATGGAGAGGCCTCTGGGCCCACCCCCTAGGCCTCTCGGCTTAAAACCCTCCTCCTTCGCCTCCTATGCCACAACGGAAAATGGATTTGACACAACCCCCATTTCTACCCTCTCCCCCTTTGCTTCCCCTCCCCCTTTGCCGGTTTTAAACCCCTCCCTGCCTCCTGAAGTTTTGAAGTCTGCTGCCTTGCCGACAACCCCCCAGCCGCTCCTCCATGCCGCTGCAACGCCCAAACCCAAAACTTCGCGCTTCAAACTCGCCGCAATGTCGCTTGGCCTGTGCCTGCTCGCTTCTAGCCTCGCCGTTTATTTCGTATACCCGAGCTTCCTCTTCCCTGCCTCCCCAAAACATTCCCCTGCTCAAGTGCTGCCCCCATTGCCCAGCCTCGGTGAAATGCAAACCAAGCTCCAAGAAGGCACATGGCAAGCACTCAGCGAAATATCCGCTCGTCCTGATACGCTTAGCCAAGGCAACTTGGAGCAGGCTTTGCTTTGGTGCCGAAGTGTTTTTAGCCTGGCCTTGCTGGGAGACAAACCCGCGGGACTCGAAGAAGCTTTGTCCTTCATGTCCCAACTGCCGCCCAAAGCCACTCACGCCTCAGAGTTGCCCAAAACCAAAGCAGCCTATGCTCTGCTGTCCAAAACTCCTGAAGCCAGGGACCAGGCCATTGAAATATTGACGGCCTTGCCTCAAAAAGACGGAGAAAGCACATGGCTTTTGGCTTGGGCCTATTTCAAACAAGACAAATTCCAAAAAGCCGTCCAGCTGCTTGAAGCAGACTCCAAAATATTCGAGCCGAGACGCCAAAAAGCCCTTGGGGACATGGCCCTTGCCATGGGAGAGCCCATATCGGCCATTGCGCATTATAAGAAGGCGCATGCCCACCCCCTTTCACAAGCCGAAATGGATGTGGCCATTGCCAAGGCATGGCTTGAGGCCAACAGACCCAGAGAAACCCTGGAACAGTTGAAGGCCTGGGCGAAGGCTCCTGCGGAGGCGAGCCTGGCCAAAAACGCATGGGCGCTCACCGCCCATGCTCAGCTGGAGCTGGGGTTATATGCAGAGGCAGCCCTCACTCTCGAAAAACTCAAAACAGACAACCCCCTCTATGCAGAACTCATGGCCAAACTCTTTGTGGCCAAAAAAGAGCCCCAAAAGGCCGCAGCTCTCTTGAAAGAAGAACTCGAAAAAAATCCCGATGAATTGAGGCTGGCCAAACCCTATGTCCAGGCACTTTTGCTTGACGGCAAACCTTTGAAAGCTGAAAATTTTGCCCGGCAACTTCTGCAAGAAAACCCGGAAAATGTCCGTGTGCGGTTGTTTTGTGCGACCGTTTTCCAACAATTGGGACAAATGGAATCCGCGTTGCTCATGGTTGAAAAAGCCCTTTCCATGGAGCCTCAAAATGTGGATGCAAAACTGCAATGGGCGGCCATCCAACAAAAATGGGGGCAATTCTCGACAGCACAAAACTTCTTAGAACAAGCCATTGCAGAATTCTCGAAAACAGCCCCAACAGGTGGAGCAGAAGCGGCCGCACTCTGGACAGCTTTGGGAGGGGTGTTGGAGCAAACCCTCAACCTTCCCAAAGCAAAGGAAGCCTATGCGCAGGCGCTGCTCAAACAACCCCATCAACTTGAAGCGCTGACAGGCCTGGGGCGTATGGCCCTAAACGAGGGAAATATGACGGAGCTTTGGCAATATGTTGAAAAAATACAGGCCTTAAACCCTCGCAGCCCTGAAGGCGTATGGCTTTGGGCCAACCTCCTGTGGGCAGAAGCTAAAAAAGAAGAGGCCCTCGAAAAACTGGAGTGGGCCTTGAGCAAAGACAGCAGCCAGGTGGATTTTTGGCTCAGCAAAGCCCAAATGACCCTGGAGGACAAACGCTTGAACAGCGCCGACGAGGCTTTGGCGCACGCCCGCCAGCTGAACCCCTCTTTGACCACCGTCAACCACTTGAGCGGCTTGTTGTTTGAAGCCCAAGGGGACTTCAACAAAGCCCAAGTCTATTTCCAAAAAGCTGCTGAAACCGACAGGAAAAACCCCTCTCACCTCCTCGCTCAAAGCCGTGTGCTGATGTCCGCACGGCACTTCCAAGAGGCTGCGGAAATTCTTGGACGCGTTATGGCGGAATACCCTACAAATACAGAAGCTCCCCTGCTGCTGGGCCGCTATTACCAGGAGCGCTATCGCTTTAAAACCGCCTTGCCTCTGTTTGAGAAAGCCCTGGCCATAGAGCCCAACAACACAGAAGCCCTGCGTGGAACGGCAGACTGTCTACTGGAGTTAACACGTTGGGAACAAGCGACCGCAATGCTCCAACGCCTCCTCAAACAAACGCCTGAAGATGTTCAAGTCGTCATCCGGCTCGGCCGCGCCTCGTTTGAATCAGGCCACTATGCCCAAGCCATCCAATGGTATCAAAAATCTCTGGAACAACTCCCTGATAATCCATCTGTTTTATTAAACCTCGGCTGGGCCTTCAAAGAATTGGGACGCAACCAAGACGCCATTTGGGCTTTCCAAAACTACCTCAAACTGGAGTCTTGGGAGCCCAATAAAAAAATGCTTGAGGACGAAATCGGCTTTTTGAGTCAGCGATAGAGGCGTACTTTTGCGCCTGTTTGGGTACATTATAATAAAACGCTAAGCTTGTGCTCAAAGGCTGACCAAAATGATGTTTTGTGCTATTGCCGCTCTTGTAAGAAAAAAATCTAATAGCACATTCGAAGACATCACCTTGACTCGCCGGAGGCGGATGCATGCAACTAGAGTCACTGAAAATGTTTTGTGACGTTGTAGAAACAGGTTCCTTTTCACGAGCTGCGCAGCTGAACCATGTCACTCAGTCTGCTGTCAGCCAACAAATTCGCGCCCTGGAGACGCGCTATGAGCAACGCCTGTTGTCGCGAAGCGCACGGCAAGTCACGCCAACACCCGCAGGAGAGCGCCTGTTTCGCGGCTGCAAAGAAATTCTCATCCGCTTCAATGAAGTGGAGCAGGAAATTCAGGAGCAGGCCTCTGAGGCTTCGGGGACAACCATCGTCTCCAGCATCTATTCGGTGGGTTTGCATGAGCTTCAAAACATTCAACGCCACCTCCTGAAAACCCACCCTAAGGTGAATATGCGCCTTAACTATCAGCGCAACGATCAAGTCTATGACGACGTGCTCTCAGGAGCGGCTGACTTGGGCCTTGTCGCCTATCCTCAGTCACGTGCAGGCATTGACGTCGTTGAGTTTAGAAAAGACAACCTGGTGCTCATTTGCCCCCCTCCACACCCCCTGGCTTCCTTGCCTAAAGTCAGCTTGTCCCAACTCGCAAACTTGCCCTTCCTGGCTTTTGAAAGAGAAACCCCCACACGCAAAGGCATTGACAAAATTTTGAGGGACAACCAAGTCAGTCTCATCCCAGCAATGGAAATGGACAACATTGAAGCCATTAAACGCGGCGTCGAGTTGGGACTCGGCGTCGCCATTGTCCCCATCGCTTCTGTACGCCATGAGCTTACGCAACATACGCTGATAACCAAGCCCTTCACCGAAGGAGAGTTTTCGAGAACCATCGGAATCCTTCTGCGTAAAGGCAAATTTCTGGCGCGCTCGACTCAAGCTGTGCTCGATACGTTTCAAGCCGTTGCGGCACAAGAAGACAATTCTCCCAAAGTCTAGGGCTCTGCTTCACCAGGCACTTGTGACTGCATGCGCACCGTCGCCGTCGCTTGCCTCGGCGACCAGACAAGTCGGCAACACTCAAAAGCCTTCATGCCTACACTCCCATCGGCCCACGGCCCATAGCGCTCGCTGTCTCCAAATTCAAAATTCCCCGCCGGTAAAACCGTCTCCAAAGAAAGCCAAAGCGCCTCCCACTCAAACCGCTCCCCCAAAACCTCTCGCCCAGAGAAAACCCCCCTCCCCACATAACTCGACCAGCGGCCAGTCTCCAAAACAAGGCGCAAGGGAATTCTCCTCCCATGCCTAAACACCATGAATTGCCCAAAAGGAATCCCTAAACGCGGGTGCTCTGCAAAACGAATGGACTCCCCCTCTGCGATAAAACCCGCGTCTCGAAAATACAGCTGCCCCCCTTTAAACTCCATCAGCAAAGAGCCCTGCTGCGCAACCCCTACTACCCAAATACATTGCGTGTCGTCCTCCTCTAATACCCGGCCGTCTCTAAGCCTCCATACCCTAGCGCCGGAAGGTTTCCACTCCTCGGTTAAGGCTACTTCTAGCCTACCCATGGGTTTGCCACCTAGACTCCCCCCCTCTAAAAGGACAACCTCGCGCTCTAGCCCCTCGCCTAGCCAAACCTTCCCAAGACGCTTCCCCAAAGCACAATTCTTCGACAGAAAACTTCCCAACTCCACCGAGGAAAAGATAACCCGCGTCTTGCGCCCCCCCAAGGAGCCCCATGTGAATAACATGTCGCCATCCGTCCATAAGTCGAAGGCCATCCCCTCCAGCGGAAGCGCCTCCTCTGCCGCCGACACCCCAGGCGGCGTGTGTATGCAGGCAAACAGCAAACCAACAACGGCAAGCCCATGTCTCAGGACGGCGCTTTGGTTGTGGCTGAGAGGCACGGCCATTACCCCCCAGGCATTTTTGTCATGTCCAAAAATTGCGTGCCTTCAGGGACGGACAATTTGAAAGCCTCTTGTTGCAAATTCTGGTTTTCCTTCCAGCGCAAAAAACGAATTCGGTTCTCACTGCCGTCCGGGTCCACAACCGTGCTTTGCACCACCTGCGCCGTCTTCACGTCTATGTCCAAAAAGAGTTTCTGGAAACGCGGCTCCTCCTTCTTCGGCAACAACTCCAAGCGCACTTCCTTGCACCCCTTGCACGGCGCATAGGAAATGTGGAACTCCTCCTTCAGCTTTCCCCGTCCCCATAGAAAAGTTACCGCGGCGGACAGCTTGTCCGTGGCAATGGTGGTTTTCGTCAGCGTCAATGCCGCTGCGTCCAAAGCCAATACTTGCTCCTCGGAAATGAGAAAACTGCGCTTGGAGGGCTTTTCATAGTCCCAACGCATGAGGGCCGGCTTTTTGAAAATAACCCGCCCCTGCGAAACTTGCGTCCTGTCAAACATTTTGTAGTGGTAGCGCTGCTCAAAGTCGGCAGAGAAGTCTTGTATCTTCTCATAGTAGGCCTGCATCCTGTCTACCAGTTGCTCCAAGGCCTCCTTCGGGGGTTGCGCTGTTTTTGCAGGTGCTGTTTTTTCGGGTGTCGCTTTTGCGGGCGCTGTTTTTTCAGGCGCTGCTTTTTCCTGTGCCCATGCCAAACCGGACACCCCCAACAACAACCCATACCCCAAACACCATGTTTTTATAAACCTTCCCCAACACTCCCCCCGCCTAACCTTATGGCTTGGAATGGAATAATTTCTTGTGCTGTTTGATGGAGAGTATGGAAAATTTCTCCCGCAGCCTTGCTTTCTCTTCGTCATTAAGGTCACCCATTTGCCCAAGGTGGTGGTGTCGCCAACCTAAGGCATAAACCAAACTGGCGCATACCGCAGCAGAAACATTGAGGCTCTGGGAAAAGCCCTGCATCGGAATCCAAAAACAACCATCCACCCCCTCCAAAGTGGAAACCGAAACCCCAGAATGCTCATTGCCGAAAACCAAGGCCGTCTTCTCGTGAAAACTCAAACCATACAGCGAGGGCGAGGGCTTTGAAGCCATGGACGCAGCCAAAATTCTAAAACCCCGCGCCTTCAAAGCCTCCTTGCATGCAGGAAAACTCCCATAGCAAAAAACATCCATCCACTTTTGACAGCCCTGCGTCACCGCGTCGCTGAGGGCCAGACGCGGGTGCGGGTGGACAATATGCAACTCCTGTATGCCCAGCCCCTCACAGGAGCGTAATATGGCGGCGACATTAAACCAGTCGTCCACCGCCTCAAGGACTACCGTTAATGTGCGCGTACGCAGCCCCACTACCTCTTCAATACGCTGCCGACGCTCCTCCAATAAAAGCGTACCCGCATTTAAACCGCGAGCGGACATTCTAGCCTCTCCCCTTAGGGGCACCTTTCGGCTCGGAAAACAAACGCTGGGCCGCCGCATCCACCACCGCCTCAATGCCCTCCCCTGTGGCCGCCGACATGGGAAAAACCCGCTTGCGCTTTTTCTTCATGTGTTTGGCAAAGTCTTCATAGGCTTCTTTGGCCGCTGGAATGTCCATCTTGTTGGCCACAATCAACTGGGGCTTCTTCGCCAACTTCGGGCTGAATTTTTGAAGCTCCTTGCAAATGGCAACATAGTCCTCTTCCATGCTTCGGCCCTCAAGGTGGCCCGAGGCATCCAACATATGAATGAGGACTTTGCACCTCTCCACATGCTTTAAAAACCGAAGCCCTAAACCTACCCCTTCGCTGGCCCCTTCTACCAACCCGGGAATGTCCGCTATGACAAAGGACAAATGATTTTTATAGGCCACCACACCTAAATTGGGCACCAGGGTTGTAAAGGGATAGTCGGCTACCTTAGGGCGGGAGCGGGAAATTTTAGAAATAAATAGGCTTTTGCCTACATTAGGGAAACCTACAATGCCGACGTCCGCCAATAGTTTAAGTTCCAATATCAAATGGCGGGACTCCCCTGGCGTCCCCTCCTCCGCAAAACGCGGCGTCTGCCGCGTTGAAGTCGCAAAATGCATGTTGCCCCGCCCCCCCTTGCCCCCGCGCGCAACCAACAACTCTGCGTCGGCTTGAGACAAGTCCCCGAGCAGTTCACCCGTGTCCGCGTCCTTTATGAGGGTCCCCTGGGGGACGCGCAAAACCAAGGTTTCGCCCTTCTTCCCATAGCAGTCGGAGCCCATGCCGTGCTCGCCGGACTTGGCCTGGTGCTGACTTAAAAAACGGTAGTCCAACAGCGTCGTCATCCTCGCGTCAACGCGGAAAAAAATACTTCCACCATCTCCACCATCCCCACCGGAAGGCCCCCCCTTTTCAACGTATTTCTCCCGCCTAAACGCAACGGCGCCATTCCCCCCATCCCCGGCCTTTATGCGAATTTTAACTTCATCGACAAATTTCATAAAAGCACCTTCCATGAAAAAGGCCGGCTCCACATATGAGGAGTCGACCCTATTCTCAAGGCACAGGCCCTGCCTTCAGCTCAAGGAAGCCTGCTCCCGGCAATATGTTTGCCAGGAGGTTCTCAAAAGCGCCCTCAAGCTTGTGCCGTCTTTGGGTAGACAGAAACGTGCTTCCTGTCCTTCTTCATCTCATATTTTACAACACCGTCCGTCGTCGCAAACAGGGTGAAGTCCCTGCCCAACTTGACGTTGGTGCCCGGGTGAATGACGGTCCCCACCTGCCGGACGAGAATGGAGCCTGCTGAAACTGCCTGGCCGCCAAATACTTTGACGCCGCGGCGTTGGGCATTCGAGTCTCGCCCGTTGCGAGAAGAGCCTTGTCCTTTTTTATGTGCCACAAATCCTCCCGGTGCCTAAACAGTTATGGAAACAATCTTCACTTCAGAGAAAAGCTGGCGGTGGCCTCGACGGCGCGCCCAACCCTCTTTCTCCTTGCGAAAGTGCAGGACTTTGGGCGCCTTGTCCTGGCGAACAATCACCGCTTTCACCTGCACACCGTCCAGGCAGGGCTTGCCCACGCGGTAGCCGGAATCGTCATTCAACATTAACACTTCTTCAAAGCGGATTTCATTGCCCACCTCGCCCTCAATCTTCTCTATTTGAAAAACAGCCCCTTCTGAAACCCGGTATTGTTTTCCACCCGTTCGGATGACTGCATACATCGCTTTGTCCTCGAAAGAAACGACACGGGCCCTCTGCCCGCAAAGAAAAGCCTCACTATGAGAGAATAATAGGAAAGTCAAGCCAAGCGCGCATGGAGTTCTGAAATGCTTAATGACTGCCCCGGAAGTTTTAATTCAGGAGCAATATAAGCCCAGGGGAATAGGACAAATGTCCTTAAATGCAGGTAGGGGTGGGGTACCTCTAACTTAGGGTGGCCTATCCGCCTATCCCCAAAGGATAAAATGTCTAAATCCAAAGTCCTCGCCTCCCAACGCCCCTGGCGCCTACGGCCGGCCTTCGCCTCCAGCCCCAACAAAAACTCCAACAACTCCAGCGGGGAAAGGGAGCAACGCAACTCTGCAACCGCGTTCAAATAGGGGGGCCCGGGGGGGTGGTTGGGCAAAACCACGGCCTGGGTTTCCACCACCGGAGAGCACTGCAACAAGCGCACAGCAGGCGCCGCCCCAAAAGCCTCCAAAGCAAAACGAAGCTGGGCTTCACGCTCCCCCAAGTTGGAGCCCAAGGCGACGAAAACCCGCTCGCTGGGCAACCCCGGGCTTAGGGCTTGTGCAAAGGAAGGCTTAGGGGAATAGGGAGTCATACTCTCCAGGGGTACAAGGGTAGGGGCAAAGCAAAACGGGGCAGCACAACGCAAACAGCCTGAGCATAGGCCCAGGCTATCTGAAACATATGGCATTGGAAATGGGGCGGGGGGCCTTTAGAGTTTGGCGCCCGGTGTCGGTTTGAAAACGGCGTTGAATTCAGCAATGGCTTTGTTCATTTCCGCCTTCAACTCGTCCGTCAACGCTTTCTTTTCACCTATGGTGTTGGCCAACTCAGGACATTGCACGTCGCAATATTCAGCAAACTCCTGAGCCCAACGCACCACGTCCACAACGGGAATGTTGCGCAGCCAGCCGCGCTTTTCCGCATCGTCCTTGTTGGTGGCGGCATAAATTTGCATCACCTGTTTGCCCACACTCATGGGCGCATATTGGACTTGTTTGAGCAACTCCACCAGACGCGCGCCGCTGGCCAAAGTCTCTTGCGTGGCTTTGTCCAAGTCGGAGCCGAATTGCGCAAAAGCCTGCAACTCGCGGTATTGGGCCAAGTCAAGTTTCAACGTGCCGGCCACCTGCTTCATGGCTTTTATTTGGGCGGCGCTGCCGACGCGCGAGACGGAAATGCCGACGTTAATGGCCGGACGCACGCCGGAGAAAAACAAGTCGGACTCAAGAAAAATTTGCCCGTCCGTAATAGAAATGACGTTGGTTGGAATATAGGCAGAAATGTCTCCGGCCTGAGTTTCAATAATGGGAAGCGCCGTCAGCGAGCCTGCGCCCTCTTCGTCCGAGAGTTTGGCGGCGCGCTCCAACAAGCGGCTGTGAATATAAAACACGTCGCCGGGATAGGCTTCGCGTCCGGGAGGCCTGCGCAGCAAAAGCGACAACTGGCGATAGGCCACCGCTTGTTTGGACAAGTCGTCATAAACAATCAACGCATGCATCCCGTTGTCACGGAAATATTCGCCTATGGTGACGCCCGCATAGGGTGCAAAAAATTGCATGGGCGCCGGGTCCGAAGCGCTGGCCGTCACCACCACCGTATATTCCATGGCGCCATGCTTGGTGAGTTTGTCCACCACTTGCGCCACCGTCGACTGTTTCTGACCGATGGCGACATAAATGCAAAACATGTTTTGGCCGCGTTGGTTAATAATGGTGTCGACGGCGATGGCGGTTTTTCCCGTCTGCCTGTCGCCAATAATCAACTCGCGCTGTCCGCGTCCAATGGGCACCAACGCGTCCAAAGCTTTGAGGCCCGTCTGCATGGGCTCGTGCACGGACTTGCGTTTGACGATGCCGGGGGCTTTTATTTCCAAGCGGCGCGTCTCGGTTGCGGCAATGGGGCCCTTGCCGTCCAAAGGCTCGCCCAAGGCGTTGACGACGCGGCCCAACATCGCCTTGCCTACGGGAACGGACGCAATTTGCTGCGTGCGCTTGACGGTGTCGCCTTCGCGAATGTGAGCGAACTCACCCATAATGGCGACGCCCACGTTGTCCTCTTCAAGGTTCAGCACCAAACCCCTGGTGCCGCCTGGAAACTCCACCAATTCTCCAGACAACACATTGTCCAGGCCATAGACGCGGGCAATGCCGTCGCCGACGGACAAGACTGTCCCCGTTTCTGAAACAGCAACCTGCTTTCCAAAATCTCTAATTTGCTCGCGGAGAATACGACTGATTTCATCAGCGCGGATTTGCATCGAGTCATTCCTCAATCAAACTGCGGTGTCCAAGGGGCAAAACAACCAGTGAAACTTTGCGGCCAAACTTTTGGGCTCGCCTCAAACAAGCCTCGTACCTGTGCGCAAAGACAAAGGCAAGAGACAAAGCAACCCCCCCCTTTAAAACAGAACCTACCCCCAAATAGGGAATTTGGGGACGCTTTTCCTAAACCCCCTGGGCATAGGCCTTTAAAAACGTGAAAAACTGTCTGTCCTTTCGGCCTGCTCCTCCTCCGCCTCCCATTCTGCCTCAAGCTCCTTCTTCAACTCCTTCCCAATTTCCCTCTCCGGCTCCTGTACATTTAAGCCCGCCGGGGAGGAGGGGGGGGGAGAGGAAGGGGGAGGGTGAGCAGGGGCCTCCTGGCTCGGCAAGGTATGCATCCACTCCACACCCGCCGACACCACGGGCGCCGGGGTAGGCGCCAGGGGTACCATGGCCGGTTGTAGGGGTTGTGTCGGCTGTGCCGGCCTTGAGGGCTGCGCCGGCACGGGTTGTGCTGGGGGGGCAGCCTGGGCCGGCCGTGGGGGTTGCACCGGCTGCGCAGGGTATGCCTGTCTCGGTTGCGGGCGCGGCTGAGCGGGCTGTCCCGGGTAGGCGGGGGGTGGCTGTCCCGGTTGCCCCGGGTAGGGTTGGCCCGGCTGGCCCGGGTAGCCCGGATAAGCTGCTTGGCCCGGGTAGCCCGGGTAGGGTTGGCCGGGGTAGCCCGGGTAGGCGGGGTGTGGCTGTCCCGGTTGGCCGGGGTAGCCCGGGTAGGGCTGGCCGGGGTAGGGTTGGGCCGGCTGTCCCGGGTAGGTTTGGCCGGGGTAGCCCGGGTAGGCTTGCCCCGAAAGGGGCATAGGGGGGGGGGGTGGAGGCGGCATTTTGCCGG
>WQYA01000022.1 GCA_009781495.1 Cystobacterineae bacterium | reverse complement strand
GTTGGAGTAGCAGAAGAGTTCGAGGGGGTCGCGAGTGCTGCCTAGCCCCGCAGGGCCCCGGAGGGTGTTTTTTTGGTTACTTTTTTGTCACACAAAAAAGTGACTCGCCGGTAGGCGAAACCTACGGCGGCCGCGCAGCGGAAACGGCCGGGCCGCAGGCCTAGCACCAAAAACCCCGCCCGGGGGGGCAGAAGAATTGTTTTAAAAAACAGCCCGGGCCGCAGGCCCAGCACCAACAACCCCGCCCGGGAAGGGCAAAGGAAAAAACCTTTTATTCCACATTCTGCACCTGCTCCCGAATACGCTCCATCTCCGCCTTCATCTCAATCACCAAAACGGAAATTTCAGAATGCTGACTCTTGGAGCCTATGGTGTTCACCTCCCGCCCCATCTCCTGCATTAAAAAGTCCAAACGCCGCCCTACCGGCTCCCCTAGCCCTAAAAGCGTCTCTAACTGCATAGCGTGCGCCTCTAAACGCGTTAGCTCCTCCGCTATGTCCGTACGCTCTGCAAAAATAACCACCTCCTGCATGAGACGCTGCGGCTCCATAGGGCCCGCCAATAACTCGCTCAGCCTCACTTCCAATCGGCTGCGGAATTCCTCCACCGCCGACACGGCCAGCACCTTCAACCGCTGCACATGCCCACGTAGGCTCGCCAAACGCTGACGTATGTCCACACCCATGGCCTCCCCCTCTGCCCTACGCATCTCCAATAACTGGCCCAAGGCCTCCTCTAAAGCCCCCTGTAAGGCCAACACCGCCTCCTCTGGGTTGCAGGAGGCCTCCTCCAGTTTGAGTACCCCGGGCAACAACAGCCAGTCCTTGAGGCTTAGGCCCAATGTGGCCCCTACCTCACGCCCCATTTCCTCAAACAACTTGCGGTAGCTTTGCAACAAAACAAAATCCGCCCGGGGCGAGGCCAAGGCGGCGCCCTCCCGGTTGTATTTGACAAAAACCTCTATGGCGCCACGCGAAAGCTTGCCCTTCAAAAAACGCGTCAGCGCCGCTTCGCAGGAGGCCAACTCCTTGGGCAAACGCAGACGAATGTCGCAATATTTGTGGTTGACGGAGCGAAGCTCAACCGACAACTCCTCCGCACCTAGCAAAACCTTCGCTGCCCCAAAACCTGTCATGCTTAAAATCATTCTGCGGTGCTAAGGAGTTTTCTTGCACAAGTCAAACCGGCTTCGCGCTAAACCTCATTTTTATGCAACCTGTGCGCAAATGGCCCGAGCTTTGGGCCAAAAACTTCGCCGGCAACCTCGCCGCCGCCCTGCTTTGGCGCCCCCAACGCCGCCTTCGCGCCCAAAACCTCGGCCGCATCGCCAAAGTCCTGCTGGTGCGCGTGGACAACCGCGTGGGGGAGGCTTTGCTGCTCACCCCCCTCCTGGAAGCCTTGGCCCCCTATGCCCAAACCGACGTCCTCGTCCACACCAAAACCGCTCGCGTCCTGGAAGGCCACCCCCTTATTTCTCAACTGATTCCCCTCCATACACATAGCCTGCGCCTGGGGCCCCTCTCTAGGGACATTGCCCAACTCCGAAAATACCGCTGGGACGCCGTCGTTAATTGTACCAATTGGAGCGCACCCTCTGTCAGCGCCAGCTTGCTGGCCCGCTGGGTGGCCCCCCATGCCCCCGTCATAGGCCCCGCTTGCGGCGTGGCCAAAACCTTGGCCGACATCGCCGTGCCCCCACGCGAAAACTGCTGCGCTGAAGTCCTCCAACGCCTGCACCTCCTCCACCCCCTGGGCCTCCCCCTTAGGGAAAACTATGGCCTGAGTTTTCGTAAACCCCGCCTCTCCTTGCCCTTCCAAACTTGGCTCTCTAAAACCGCCTCCCAACCCCTCGCCGTCCTTAACCCCGGCGCCCGCCTTAGCCATAGGAGAGTCCCCCAGGAGGTTTTTGTGCGCCTCTGCCAGGCCCTCCTCTCCCTCGGCCGTATACCCCTCGTTACCTGGGGGCCCGGCGAGCAAACCCTCGCCGCACAACTCGTGCAGGCCGCCCCAGGCAGCGTGCTGGCACCCCCTACCAATTTGGACGAGTTGGCCGCACTGATGCAACGCGCACAGTGCAGCGTCTGTAACAATACGGGGCCTATGCACCTGTCCGTGGCCATGGGCGCACCTACCCTCTCCCTCTTCTATAAAATGCCCATGCAACGCTGGGGACACCACCACCCCCCCCACCTCTGTGTGGACTTAGGCCCCTTGGAAGACAACCCCAAAGCCATGGCCCAACTGGCTGTACAAGCCTTGGGCCGCTTCCTTGCCGCGCTCCCTCAACTACCCCCCCAAGGCGGTTGAAAACCCGCCCTCCAGGCCTCCCGCCCACCCTCTAATAAACCCATTTGCTCAAACACCGCCTCGGCAAACTCTACAGGGGCAAAACCGGAAGCCGTCACCACATGGGGGGCACTCACGGCGCGCTCCTTGCAGAAAAAACCCTCACCCTTGTATTCAGGGGCATAGCGGCGGAGCTCCTCCAGGCTGTTGCCGGTGTGCCTCCTGTCGTCCAATAGGGCCGCTCGCGCCAAAAGCGTCACCGCACTGCCGGAAGCCGCCAGCGGCAAGCCTACGGAAACCGCTTGCCTCAAAAGGCGCGTCAAGTCAGGGCGCTCCTGGCGCAGCCAATATTCGCTGCCGGGTATTACCAAGAGGGCGGAGTGCAGCAAATGCAGGCGGGGCAACTCTATGTCGGGCTTCAGCATAAACCCCGCTAGGCTGTATACAGGTTTAGAGTCCAGGCTAACGGTGGAAACACGAAAACCCCCTAAGCGCCTTAACTCACATAAAGCCAAGGAGGCCTCCCAGTCGGCATAGTCCGGCGCCAAAAGGACATGGACGGTTTTCACCTAGCCTCCTCCTAAAAGTTTATGCACCACCTCGGTGGTGCTATGCCTCTTCTCATCCCCTGCTATGGCTACCCTCCCACCATAGGCTTGGGTTTCAGCGCGCTCCGGAATGCTGTCGGGGCTATAGTCGCGGCCCTTCACATGTACGTCGGGTTTTAGGGTGCGAATGAGGTGGCGTACGTCCAGGGCGTCAAACAGCAGCACCCAGTCCACACAGGAGAGTGCACACAAAAGCTCCGCACGCTCCTCCTGGGGGACAATGGGGCGGGGGGGCCCCTTGAGGGCGCGTACGGAGGCGTCGGAGTTGAGGGCTACCAGAAGGACGTCGGCCTCCTGTTTTGCGCCCTGCAAATAGCGGACATGGCCCACGTGCAACAAGTCGAAGGCGCCGTTGGCCAGGGCCAGGCTTTTGTTTGCAAGGCGCGTCGCCTCGGCCATTTCAAGGGCCTTTTCGAGTGTCAGCAGCTTTTCCACGCAGCGTCCTTCTCACTTCTTCCAACAATTCTCTCTTGCCTATGGCGGCCGTCCCCTGCTTTTGTACCACGAGGGCGCCGGCTATGTTGGCCAACCTTGCCGCTACAAAAGCACAATTGGAAGCCGCAAAGGCCAATGCAAAACTGGCCAGCACCGTGTCTCCGGCCCCTGTGGCGTCTACGGCAGCCTCCAGGCCGTGTACGGGCAAAAACAACTCCTTGCCCTGTTTGTGGAAAACGGCCATGCCCGCTTTGCCGCGCGTCGTCAAAAGCCACTCGCAGGAAAGCAACTCCAAAGCCTTGCGGGCGGCCTTGCGCAGTTGCTGCGGCGTCTGCGTGGGCATTTGCGTCAGCGCCTGCAACTCCGGCTCGTTGGGTTTGCAGAGGGTAGCGCCCCGCAGGGAGAGGAGGGCATAGCGGGAGTCCACACACAGCTTGCCGCCGCGTGCGGCAAAGCGGCTCAGCACCTCGGCGGTTTCCGCGCACAGGGCCCCGGCGCCATAGTCCGAAACCACGGCCACGTGGCAGCCTTTCAGCGCGGCTTCCAGTTTGGAGGCCACGCGGCGGCGCAGGGCTTGGGGCCAGGGGCCCAGGTGGCCTTCGTCTATGCGCAGCATTTGTTGTGGGGTGGTGCCCTCGGCGCCGGCCAATATGCGTGTTTTGGTTTCTGTCTTCAGAGAGGTGGAATAAACCGCCTGCAACTCAATGCCGGCATGGGCCGCCAAGCGGCCTACCTGCCGCCCCATTTCATCCCTACCCAGGGCCCCTATGGCTGTCACTTGCCCCCCTAGGGCCCTTAGGTTAGCTGCTACGTTAGCCCCACCCCCCAGTTTTGTCTCACTCCCCTCACGCCTTAGCACCAATACGGGGGCCTCGCGGCTAATACGCTCGCTCTTCCCATAAATGTAGTGGTCTGCCACCAAGTCCCCCAAAAGCGCCACACGTACCCGAGGGAAGTGGGTTATGGTTTTAAGGAGGGTGGAAGGCATGGCTGAAGGTATAACAAAATACATTTCATAACCTTGAAAAAAGTCAAAAAGGCCGCTGCTCCTTCGGGCTTTTTGAGGCGTCTGCCTTCGTCCTGCCGCCTTGTTTTGAGTCGGCGGAGCCTGGGGGGGGGCTCCGGCAGGCTTAGCCGCAGAGTTTAGAGGGGTAGGGGGTCTACCCCTTCAGGGCATTCAGGAGTTTAGCTGTCTTCGTAGATTTCTAAAATAATGGGGTTATAAGAAATAGGGAATATGGCGAAGATAAAACTTCTAAGTTTATGGGTTCTATGGGGGGTTTTCCCAACGGTGTTTGCGTCAACGGCCTGTGAAGACGTCGACAACCCCACCCCCCCCGGAAGTGGAAACAGCGGCAAGGCTGTACTCTGGACGAAGGTAGCCAACAACCCCTTGGGTGGGGGTTCCATCCATGACGTTGCCCGGGGGGACACCTATTTCGTCGCTGTTTCGGGAAATGACATTGCCTATTCCGAGAAAGGCTTTTCATGGACGAAGCTGGCGACGGGGCTGAGTGGGGGATGGGTTTATGAGGGGTTACCGAATACATTTGAGGGCTACAGCATTGCCTATGGCAACGGCGTCTTTGTGATGATGGATTTCTATGGCGCGGCGGCCTATGCCAACGAAAACGCACTGTCCACCTGGACAAAAGCGCCCAGGGTCGGCGCCGACTCGCAGCCATTCTCCGGCCAAACGGTCGGCACGCATTTGGGCGTCAGCGGTTTCAACATAGGCGTCCGTTTTTGCAACAACCTGTTTATCGCCCACCAGAATGGGAAAATAAAATACTCCGCAGACAAGGGCCTAAGTTGGAACGACGCCCTTTGGACAGGAGGGGGCAGCCCTTTCAAAATCATTTCCAACATGGTTTGCAGCAAAAGCGGGGTGGTTGCCGTCGGCAGCTCTACCAGCTTGAAGAGCAAGGGGAGCGGAAGGGTCGCCTATTCGGATGACGGCAGGACATGGAGCGAGCTCAAAGGCCACCCCTTTGTGGGGTTCATCCCCGCCCTCGTCTGGAATGGGGACATGTTTATCGCCTTCGAGAATGCGTACGACGATGAAACTTCACAGTGGAGTGCGCGTGTGGCGGTTTCCAGAAACGGCACCGTTTGGGAGGTTGTCAATGAGCATGCGGGCAGCATACCTCCAGGCGCTTGGTATTTGGGTTTAGGTGGGGGCCAATATGTGAGCGGCTATGGCCATGTTATGCGTTATTCCGATGATGGGATTGTTTGGGGTGGGGAATATGAGTTGGAGGATTCGAATGGTTTCTATAGCCTTGCCTATGGGGACAAGAGGTTTGTAGGTGTAGGCTTAGGCGTCCTGGCCTATTCCGAGGATATGGAATAGCAGCCTCTTTAGTTTTTTTCGGATTTAGGGGGCGGCGGCGGGTTTGGCCGAGGAGAAGAAGCCAGATGCAGGCGCTCTCGAAGGTGCTTCGTTTTCTGCTGCATGTCTGAAATTTTGGCGCCCAAGAGGCTGAGCCGACGCACCAACTCCGCCTTCTGCGCTTGAAACTCCGGGGAAATGCCTCCCCCCTCGGAGGAAGAGAGCGACTGTCGCTCCTTGAATGCTTGCCTTCTTGCGGCAAACAAGCGACGAAGCTCCAAAAGCCTGCCTTCCAAAAACTTCACTTTCTCAGACTTCTGTTTGAATGGCTTTCGCAATGACGGCGCCTCTGGGCTTTTCTTAACAAACTCAAGCCAAGGCCGCACTACCAAAGGCGCTTGTTAGAGTAAGGCCACACAGTGGGCTTCCCAGCCAAGGGTGTCCCAAACACAGGTTTCTGTTGAAGCGGCGCACCCAGGCTCGCAGGAGGGAGACAGGCAAATGCCTTCGACTGCAGAAGTCTCCTCGTCACCTTTGAAACAACGCTCATCCACAGCACAGGCCGCATCGCTATAGCATATTTCCAGAGGGCTACATGTCAGCCCCATGCAAAATACAAAGCCCACCACCCACAGTCCACGCAACCCCTGAGCAAATATTTTCATGCCTCTATGCCTCTCTATAGGTATATGCCCCTCCCCCTCCTCCTCTTTGGCCAGCCTAAAAACGCTTCCCATAACTCAGAGATACCCCCCCCTTCAGCGGCACCAACGCAAAAGGCATCCCCTCTTCCAATACGTAGCTTAAAACAAATAAAGTCGCCGCCGCCCCCATAAAAACCGCCCCCGTGCCCGCCAAATAAACGCCTATTTGGGGATAAAGCTGCGCCTTCTTGTGCGCGGACCAAATCTCCTGCGGCGCAATACCCGGCACAACAACCCCTCCCGGAGCGTTCTTCTCTAAAAAACTCTTCTGACTCTGGGCCATCAGCCAAAAAATACCACTCGCTATAAACGTCGCCCCCCCCATACCCGTCATGACATAGGCCGTGGTTCTCAAAGGCGTAGGTTTGTTGTTGAGCTCCATATACCTCGGCCTCGCCCATGCAGAGCTTGGAGGCGCCCATCCTGTAAACGGCTCCACAACTCTCAACAAAGTCACCCGAGAAACCTTGGGCGCCGCCTCCTGCCACCCCTCGGCTTTTTCAGACTCTTCAACCCCTTCCGCTGCCCCGCGAACAGTACGCCTGCCCTTCCGCTGCGGCGCCCCCTTGCCCAACCCCTGCACCACCGGCGCTTCATCATCCTGCAAGTCCAACTCCATCATGGGCCCCTCCTCCGCCGCCTTCCCTTCAGAAGCCTTCCCCTCCTCCGCCGCAAGCATCAACGGCCGCACAGGCAAAACCCCCAGTTTTAACTGGCTCAGCAAAACCTTAAACACCCGCTGCGCATCGTCCCCCCAATGCTGCTCTAAATCCCTCGGGTGGCTCAGCCCCTCCACACTCCGTACAACCTCCCCGTCCGCACGTATTACTTTCGCCGATAACACATAATCCTGCTCTCCTACCTCTAGACTGGCATATAAAACATAGGTAGCCCCCATCGCCTCGGCCATCTGCTTCAAACACTCCGTCTTCCCCAGACAACTCGCCTTCGGCTGCTTCCCCAACCATGTGGGAATTTGCCTCGTTCCCACACTGTTAATCCGGTGCTGCAAGACTTCTTGAGAAAAACGGATACGCAAGTCTGCTTCGTGCCGCTCTGCTTTCACCTGCAAGGGATGTATCGCCAGCTTCGGTCTGTCTTGCGAAAGAAGAACACAAAGCAAACTCAGCGTGAGTGCACCCGTCATAAATACACCTTAACCGCAAAGAACAAGGCCCTAACGCTTCCTAGAGTTCGGCCACTCCGTGTGAAGAGCCTGGCAAAGCTTATCCCATTCTATTGCATTCCATAAACAACTGCCATGCACACTCGGCCGATAAGCCCACCCCTCCATAAACTGACAAACACTGTTGTCATCCAATATTGAGACAGGTGTCTATAAAATGAACGACTTTATCTGCAAACCTACTCCTTCTGCCGTGTTTTTCCAATCACTTATCTTGGCACCGTTTTTGCTTCTAAATGTCGATAGTTTGGATCGAGGCCTGCCTGAACGCACCCCCTGCCCCTCCTCCCTGGAGGGCAGCCCCCTACGTTTGGGAGGGGCCTCCAAGGCGCTGGGGGTTCTCCCCCGGCGCTTTGTTTTTTGTTGTCGGCCTCTTGCCCCTTGTTTCCTGTCAGCGCTGCAACATGCCCCCGGCTTGGAGCAGTCTCTTCTCCCAAAGGGCCATTTTGCGCGCATCGGCTTTGGAGTGGTGCTTGTGCCCCAACAAATGCAAAAGGCCGTGGACAAGGTAGAGTTTGGCCTCTGCCTGGGGCCGAATGTCCCATTGGCGGGCCCTGCGGCAAACCATGGGCAAGGAAATGGCAATGTCTCCGAGGAAACCGGAAACAACAGCGGCATTTTTAACCCCGGCATAAACATAAGCCGAGGGGATGTCCCCTGAAGGAAAGGAAAGCACATCCGTCGTCTTGTCTTGGCCGCGAAACTGGCGGTTGAGTTTTTTCATGGCAGCGTCGCTCAGCCATGCAAGGGAAAGGCTGCACCCGGACAAATGCAAGTCTCTCAAAAAAGCCAAAGCCCAGCGTTTCCCCCAACGCATCCATGCAAGCTCTTCGGGGGAGGCGCAAGCCCAAACCACTTCAACCCGGTTGGGAGAAGGCCTTGAGGTTTGGGTTTGTCTCATGGGGGGGGAGTCGGGTCAGCGAGGAGGGGGGGGTCTGTTTCGGGTTTATTTAATTTAAAAGCATCGGTCGGGTATTGGGGGCGCGCATGGTAAATGCCGCTGAGCGCAACGACAAAAGCGTCCACCACTTTGTTCAAATCCCTCAAAGTCAAATCACACTCGTCCAACTGCCCCTCAGAAAAAATCAAATTCATCATCTTCAACACCAAACTTTTGAGTTCCTCCGGTGTCGTTGAAGGCAAGGAGCGCGCTGCCGCCTCTGCGGCATCCGCCAACATCACCAAAGCCGCCTCGCGGAATTGAGGCTTGGGGCCCCTATAGCGGAATGCGCCCTCATCTATCTGCACACCCTCGCCCGCCTCCGTGGTTGCCTTATGGAAAAAATAACCTATGCGCCGTGTGCCGTGGTGCTGCGGAATGGCATCCATAACGCGCTTGGGAAGCTTGTGTTGCTTGGCCAACTCCAACCCATCCATAACGTGTTGCTTCAAAATGGCAGCACTCTCCAGGGGCGACAACACGTCATGCGGGTTTTCTCCCTCTTGGTTTTCTGCAAAATACTCGGGGTGCTTGCCCTTGCCGATGTCGTGGTAATAGGCACAGGAGCGGGCCAACAGAGGGTTGGCTGAAATGGCTTGTGCAGCGGCTTCCACAAGGCTCCCCATCACAATAGAGTGGTGGTAGGTGCCGGGAGCGCGTACAATCAACTCCTTTAACGCCGGGTGGTTCAGGTTGGCCAACTCCAACAACTTTAAATCCGAAGCATAGCCAAAAACCGCCTCAACAATGGGCGTTAAACCCATCACCAAAGCGGGTAAACCAAAACTTAAACCCAGCATGGCGCAACACCCCGTCGCTACCCCCTCCCATACGGACTTTCCTTCGGCCAATACCCAAGAAAACATAACAAAAAAAGCTAAAAGGCCCGACACCAACCCCGCTTTGAAAATGCCTTTCCTGTCTTGGGCGCGCGCAATGCTGGCAGAAGCCATGCAAGAAACCGCTAAGGAAGCCAAGGCAAACGGAAGCGAATCCCCAAGCAACATGCCCACCATGGCTGAAAACGAAATGGCTATAAAAAGCGCTGCCTCCTCATTCAATACAAAACGCGCCAAAGCAGCACCTGTCGCCAAGGGAAACAAGGCTTGCAAAGCTTGCAAGGACAATTGCGGGTAACGCTCGTTGAGGGCTTCAGAAATAACCCGCCACAAAAAGAGTGCCCCCAGCATCCCCAAAAGCAGCGTGGCCAAAAAACTCAAATCCTTGGACGAAGGCCGAAACCTCAGCAACGCTCTTTGGAAAAAGACAAAACAGGCAACCAAAAAAAACAGCACCGCCGCAAAACTCCCCAGGTGCCGCTTGAGTGTTTCGGCCGAGTCCGCTTGGCTTTTGAGGGCTTTCATCCATTCAAGGTGCGCGTGTGTAATTAACTCTCCATCACCAATAATCTTCTGCCCCTTCCGAAAAGAAACCACCACCGGCGCTACCCCGGAATAAGCCGCCATACGCCGCGCTTCTGTCTCGGAGCGGTTGAAAGAAAGGTTCGGCCGCAACTCCTGTTTCGCCAAACGCAAAACCGCACGCCTCGCAATCGAATTGGCTTCCGGCAACAAATTGCCAGGCACGGAGGCGAAGCGATCCATCTCCGTCTGCGTCTCCTGCAAATCCATCACCTCCGGAGACGTCGCCTTCAAAATATGTTCTCCGGAGCCGCCCAAAATCCGCAAACGAATGTCACCGGCACTTATGCGCGACAATTCTTCGCGAGAAGACAAAATCCGACTGTTGTAGGCACGGCCTATCAAAAGCTGCGCCGCTCTCTCGGAGGACTCTGAAAATTTATCGGCCACCAAAGCTTCAAAATCTTCTCTCTCCAGAGAGGAAAAATTCTGGAGAAAAAGGGTCTTCATTTCACCCAGCCATGTCTGCCTCGCCGTATCCTCCGGATTGGCCGGCTTGCTGCCTTTGGGCTTGGCTGCGCCTCTCCCATTCGCCAAAACCGCCCGCATGCTTTTGAAACCCTCTTGAATGTTGCGATGGACGGTTTCTTGGGCCAATGGCTCATAATCAAAAACCATCGGCTCCTTGTCGCGCATTCTCTCCCGTTTGGCCTGCGTGCCAAGCTCATCAACAACGTCAACATCCCGAGTCACTTTAAAAGGCACCGCCCCCTGAAAAGGACGCCCCACATCCTCCTCTTTCAAATCCGGCAACGGTTGAAAAAAAAACCCAAACGGCATCAACAAACTGGTCGCCGCCGACACAAGCAACGCCAACAAACCCGGCAATAACCAGCGCTGCCAAAACTGTATAAACCCCCTCCATGTGCTCTCCGGAGGTTTCAAAGGGCGCCGAGGCGCAGCTTGTGGCAAAGTGTCTTTTTCTTCTGAAGGTGTTCGGCCCATGCATCGCTTTCGAGTAGCAACCAACTCCGTCCTTGAGGAAATATAAGAGGCCGTTTGGGATTGGGCCTGTTTTTAACGAAAACCCTCGCCTCGCCCTCAAGGAAAAGTGTTCCTCCACCCTATCGCGCCCACCCCTAGCAATACAACATTCCCTATAAAATATATGTTAAAACCTTAGCTTAGACGGAAGAGGGAGAAAGAAAAACCCGCAAATAACGCAGCGGCTCCCCATTTCGCACTTCAGCAAGTGCCAACAAATGCCCTTCCTCATCCACCAGACGAAGCCGGCCAACAGAGGCTTGCAACTCAAAACGCGCACCATGGCGCACTCTTTGGGCCTCCTCCGCTGTCAAAACATGGGCCGGCAACCACGGCAAAGCCTTATCCACTGAAATCAACCGCTCTTCCATGCAGGCCACATCGGCTTCCATGGCCGACAAACTCAGCGCCTGCTCCAAACCAAAAGGGCCTATGGCCAAACGCCTCAAATGCTTGACGTGGGCCCCACAACCCAAACGCTGGCCCAACTCGTGGGCTAAGCTGCGTATAAAAAAACCCTTGGAGCAATGCACGACAAGTTCCACAACTTCACCTTCCAAAGCCTCCAACTGCAAACGGTGCACCACCACAGGGCGCGCCTGGCGCTCCGTCTCTATGCCCCGGCGCGCCAAAGCATAAAGCCTTTGCCCATTCTGCCGAATGGCAGAGTGCATGGGCGGCACCTGCAAAAAACTGCCGCGAAATGCCGACAGGTGCGTTTCAAGCAACGCGGGCGTCAACAAAGGCACAGGGCGCGTCTGCACCACCTTGCCCTGCGCGTCATAGCTGTCGGTTTCAACACCCAACGCAATGTGTACAGCATAAACCTTGTCCAGCTCCGTTAAAAAGGGCACCAGCTTGCAGGCCTCCCCTAGACAAAGTACCAATACCCCGGTGGCTAGGGGATCTAAGGTCCCTGTATGCCCTAATTTAGCCCCCTTCAATAAACGGCGTATCTTCCGCACTACCTCAAAAGACGTTGGCCCCTCCGGCTTGTCCACCACCAAAAGCCCGTCCATTACCAGCCTTCTTTGGAGCGTACTTCGCGCAACAGGCGCTCAATTTTGTCGCCTTCTTCCACAGAGCCGTCAAAAGCAAAATAAACCTCAGGGGAATAGCGCAGCCGCACTCGCGCCGTCACTTCCTTGCGCACAAAATTCTTGGCCGCCTCCAAACCCTCCGCCGTCGCAAGCTTCTGGGCCTCGTCCCCCAACATGGAATAATAAATACGCGCTACACGAAAATCGGCTGACATTTTCACCCCCGTAATGGTGATGTAGCCAATACGTGGGTCTCTAATCAACCCGCGAGCGAAAATCTCCGCTACGGCAGCTTGTATCTCATGGCCTATACGCTCTGCTCTCGTCCGGTTTGCCATCACTTCTCCCAATCTCTCCGCCTTCGCATCTGCCTTGCCCGTATGCGCGCATCCTCCGGCGACAAGGTTTTGGCTGAAACTTTGGCCGGCAGCCCATAACGCTTCTCCCAACTCCCCATCCCCTCCCGCTCCGCTAAACTTCTGTCTGTACGGGCTACCATAAGAGGGTTATCCCCCCACGGCATACCCGAAAATTCCTCATTAAACGTAAACGTCTCCATCTCACGCTCTACAATATGCGCGAGATAGGTCTCCTCAATAAAGTTGAGCACCTTCTGTGCCTGCGCGTGGACTTGCGCTGCACTGCTGCCCACCGCTGCTAACCCCAAAGAGGCACGGCGCCAAGAGTCCAATTCCCCCACTTCAGCTATGGATAAGTCAAAACGCGCATGCAGCCTGTCCAACAGCTTGCGCATCACCTGCCGCTTGTTTTTTTGCGACTGCGAGGACGGAATCTCCAAGAGAATACGGACAATGCTGACATGCATGGCAACACAACTTTGCAGAAGTTTGGGGCTGCAACCCACGCCCAAAGACTAGTGCAGACTTGGACGAATCTCCTCCACTTCAAATACCTCAATCGCATCCCCCGCCATCATCTCCGGAGCCCCCTCTATGCCAATGCCACACTCAAAACCGGAAGCCACTTCGCGTACATCGTCCTTAAAGCGCTTGAGCGAGGTTATTTTTCCAGCATAAAGCTGTTTGTTTTCTCTCCACAGGCGAACGTTCGCACCGCGACGTATCAGGCCTTCTGTGACGGCTGAGCCTGCAATCACCCCCAGCTTCGGCACGTTGAATATGTTCCTCACCTCAGCACGGCCCAGCTTCTTCTCCATGCGAATGGGCTCAAGCAAATTCTCCATCATCTTCAAAACCCCATCCAACAACTCATAAATGATGGAGAAGGAAGCATGCTGGACTTCCAAAGTTTTGGCCGCAGCTTCCGCGCCGGACTCCGGCTTGGAATTGAAACCTATCACCACCGCCTTCAATGCCGCCGCCGTATTCATGTCGGTTTCGGTCATCATCCCCACCCCTTGCTGGACAATGGTTACCTTCACCTTCGGCGAAGACAGCTTCTCTATGGCCTGTACAATGGCTTCCAGGGAGCCGGCCACATCCGCCTTGAGAATGACTTTCAATTCCTTCGTCTCGCTCTGCTGCATGCGCCCAAGCAAAGCCTCCAACGAGTCCGTCGCCGTCTTCCCTATTTCGCTGGCACGCCCTTGCTGCAAACGGTGTGCTGCAATTTCCTTGGCAACCTTCTCGTCCGCCACCACATTCAAAGACTCCCCCGCTGTAGGTACGCCCGACAAGCCAACAACTTCAGCAGAATAACCGGGGAATACTTCCTTCACAATTTCATTTCTGTCATTGCGGATAATACGCACGCGGCCATGGTGCGTCCCTGCCACCATAGAGTCCCCCTGGCGTAGGGTGCCCTCCTGAATTAACACCGTCGCTACAGGCCCCCTCCCCTTCTCAAGTTTGGCTTCCAATACCGTCCCCACTGCAGGACGGTTGGGGTTGGTGCTCAGTTCCAAAATTTCAGCCTGCAACAAAATGTTTTCCAACAGCAAGTCAATGCCTTGACGGGCCTTGGCAGAAACAGGCACCGTTATGGTTTGGCCACCCCAATCCTCGGGAAGCAATTCCAAATCCGCTAACTCTTTCTTAATCCTGTCCGGGTTGGCCGTGGGCAAATCCATCTTGTTGATGGCAACCACAATGGGGACTTCGGCTGCCTTGGCATGCGAAATGGCTTCCTTCGTCTGAGGCATCACCCCGTCGTCCGCAGCTACCACCAACACAACCACGTCTGTAATGTTGGCGCCGCGCTCGCGCATCGCAGAAAAGGCTTCGTGCCCCGGCGTGTCCAAAAATGTCACATCCCCAGAAGGCGTCCATACGGTATAGGCGCCAATGTGCTGCGTAATGCCGCCCGCTTCGCCCCGGGCTACATTCGTTGAGCGTATGGCATCCAAAAGCGAAGTCTTCCCATGGTCAACGTGCCCCATCACCGTTACCACAGGGGGCCTTGGACGAATGTCTTCAGGGTTAACCTCTATGTCGCCTAAAAAGTCCTCTACTTCAAACCCTACCTTCTCAATCTTCCACCCATAGGCAGAAGCCACTTGAGTGGCTGTGTCGACGTCAATCATCTGGTTCGCTGTCACCATGGAGCCCGTCTGCATCAGCCTTCGAATCAGCTCGTTGACTTTGACGCCCATGCGCTGCGAAAAATCGTTCACGGTAATGCCTTGTTGAAGGCGAATCACTTTTTTGTCTTCTGACATTTCTGTAATGGGGGTGCGCTGCCCACGCTTGACTTGCTTCTTCTTCCGCGCACGGACTGCGGTGGTTGGCCGGCCAAAAACAAACTCGCGAATGTCTTGTTGGGCAGTACCGGTGTCCTTCTCCCCTATTCTTCCTCGCTTGGGACGTTCTTTTTCTTTGGTCCGAAGAACATCCACCGTCTCGCGAATGCGGCCCGGCGAAGAGACAGGTTGCTGCGGTGGGGGCTTCACTTCCCTTGAGTCCACAGGCCGACGGTTGGGAGTCCCCGTATATCGGCCACCGGGTGTTGCCGCCGGACGCTTAATTTGAATCAGCGGGCGGTTGACAATCACCGCCTGAGTGGCCGTTGGACGCAAAACACGTCCCTCTCCTTGCGGAGAAGCCGTCGCACCGGAAGCAAAAGAGCCCGAATGCGGCCACGTCGCTCCCGCTCTAGAGGGGGAGCGCGTCGCTTGGGGAGGAGTCCCCGGCTTCGTCTGCACCTGCGTGCGCTCATGCATCGGCTTTTTCAAAGGGGGTTGTGCAGGAAATACCTGCTTACGTTCTGAAACCAGGGGCTGGGGCTCTGCGACAACTGTTTCCATAGGCGACGACGTCACTGCTTTTTTTTCTAAAGCTGGGCTTTCCGGCAAAGGTGGTGGAGAGGATTCAAGGGCTGAATGCAAGGTTTCTTGGACAATGGAAGGAGGCTCAAAAACCGTTTCTTCTTTCTGTCCAGAAGGCAAAGAGGGCACGACTGTGCCCACAATGGGCTGGGCTTCTTCCTGAGTGGCATGCTCCACTTGAGAAACCACAGGGGGCTCAATATAGGCCTGTAAATTCAAAGCTTTTTTGGGTGGCGGCAATTTTTCTTGGGCTTTTGCCTCGGAAATGACGACTTCTTCTCCTGCCCTTCTGCGGACAACAAACCCTTTTGCGGCCGCAATGGGAGCTGGTTTGGGGCGACGTTTGTCCAATATTTTTTGAATGGCAGCAGCGGCTTGGTCATCCTCCAGCGAGCTGGAGTGGCTTCTCACCTCGTAGCCGAAGTGAACCAACTCTTGCACAACATCTTTGTTGTCCAACTCGATGCCCTGACTTCTCAACTCTTTGGCAATCTCGTGAACGCGCTTCTTCGACATGTGGGCCCCACACTTCAACAATCCATTCTGACTAACAAACCAGGCAACAACAAAACCCTTCTCAAACCCTCATCCACTGCCCTCCGCCTCCTCTCCTAACTTCACCTGCCGTCCCCGAAATGCTCGTTGAAATGCTTTAGCTGCAAGCGCCTTCTTCAAACAAGCATTTCCGCACACATATGCGCCTCTACCGGGCAAAGTCTGCGCCTTGTCCCAACAAAATACATCCCCCTCCCCTATGACACACCTCAATAACTTCCACTTCGGCTTCCTCTTCCTGCACCCCACGCACGTACGCCTGGGCAGCCGCTTCGGCTTCTCCTGAATGCAGGGAGCATCGCTCATATCTCTTCCTGGGGGCCTTTGTCTGCTTCATTTTCTGAAACAACACCCTCCTGCACTTCACCAGACGCTGCCTGGGCAGCCCTTTGGGCGTCCAAACTGGCCCTGCGGCGAGACTCTGACTCCAAATATTGCTCCGCCGCCGCCTTCAATAAACGCGCTCGTTTGATGCCCACACCCTCTATGCTCCCCAGGCGTACCAAATCCTCTTCCTTGGCCAAATCCTCAACCGTCTTGTAGCCTTCCTTGGCAAGAAGCCCCCGCATCTGCTCGGTTATTCCGCGTATGCGAAGCAGACGCTCCTCGGGCGTCATCTCATCCGGATGGCGGTTGTCGGCCTCCTGCTGCGCTTGCTCATGCTCCATCTCCAGCTTGGCCTGTAGGTTCGCATCCTCAATACGCTGGCTGGCCGCCGCCTTTTGCAAACTCTCAATTTGAGAAGCTTCAATCCCCGGAATCTGTATCAATACTTCGGGCGAAGCCTCCGCAACATCTTTGGCTTGCCTAAAACCATGCGCATAAAGCGTCTCTACCAATACTTCGTTCATCCCCGGTAAGGCCCCTAAACTCTTGGCCGCAAACTCCCTTATCTCCTTCACCCGCGTCTCACTGTTAATGTCCAATTTCCAACCCGTCAGCTGCGCTGCCAGACGAACGTTCTGCCCGTGCCGGCCAATGGCCAAGGACAACTGGTCATCCGGCACCACTATCTCCATCGCACGGTTGGACTCGTCAATAATGACACGGGAAACTTCAGCAGGCGCTAAGGCCGCGCATACGAAACGCGCGGGGTCCTCGTCCCAGGGGACAATGTCTATCTTCTCACCACGCAACTCCTGCACCACAGCCTGTACACGGCTGCCCTTCATCCCAACACAGGTGCCTATGGGGTCTACGTCTTGCTCTCGGGAGCTCACCGCAATTTTGGCCCGGCGGCCCGGCTCCCTCGCCGCCGCCTCAATCACCACCACCCCTTCCGAAATTTCAGGCACTTCCATCTCAAATAATTTGACAAGCAAATTAACCGCCGTGCGCGAAAGCACAATCTGCGGCCCTTGGGACTCGCGCAATACGTCCACCACATAGGCTTGTACACGGTCGCCCGGGCGGTATACCTCGCGGGGGACTTGCTCGCGCTCGGGCAAAACAGCTTCCGCACGCCCCAAGTCCACAATCAGGTTCCTGCGCTCAAGCCGCCGCGCAATGCCCGTCACAATCTCATTCTTGCGGTCCTTGTATTCGTTGTAGACGTTCTCCCGCTCTACGTCCCTCGTCCTCTGACGCAACACTTGCTTGGCCGTCTGCGCCGCAATCCGGCCAAACCCACGCCTGAACGTTTTGAGCCCCAGTATGTCGCCGCAACGCTCGTCCTGCGCCTTGGCCTCAGAGGCGTCCTCGTCACGGTAGAAAATTTGAAAAACCAGCTCATCCCCTACCTCCACGTCTAAACCCTTTTGCTTGGCTTGCGGTAACGTTAACTCGTTAACGGCATTCAAAGGGTCTATCACTTCTTCTACAATAGAAATCACTTGGCAAATTTCTACGACGCCCTTCTCAGCGTTGTATTGCGCTTCCAAACGGCGCTCCTGGCCAAAATGCTTCTTCGCCGCCGTACGCATGGCCTCCTCAAGGCTGGACAACAACATCGCCTTCTCAATGCCTTTGTCCTTGGCTACCTGGGTAATAATGTCGTCCAATGACGGTCCTTCATTGGCAAGGGCCATAAATATTCTCCTTAGGGTGCTTCATGACGTACCTGTTGAAGCCTGTATTCTCCTGTCCAGCCAGGCCTCAAAACTCATATTCCACATTCGCTTTTGCAATTTCCGAAAACGCTATCCCAATTCTTCCCACCGCCTCTATGTCCAGCTCTATTGCCGTCTCACTCACATCCACCAAACGCCCTCTGCACACCCGCCTGGGCGGTTGGCCCAGTGGCTTTTTAGCCTTCAATCGAATCTTTTGCCCGAGGACTTGAGCGAAATGTTGTGGTTTCGTCAATGGGCGATTCAGTCCCGGACTTGAAACCTCAAGGTTATATTCCTGAGGAATGAAATCCTCCACATCCAAAAAAGGGCCTATAACACCACTGAGGTGTACACAATCCTCTAAGTTGACACCGCCAGGCTTGTCTATGAATAAACGTAATATGTGTCGCCCAAATTCCGTCTGGTATTCTATGTCCACAAGCTCATAGCCCTCCGCCTCCAGCAAAGGCTCCAGCAGCACCTTGGCTTTGTCTCTCGTCGTCTCTAATTTCTCATCCGTACTCATAAGCTTGCACAAAAAAAGCGGGCCCACTCAACCCGCCAACTTCTCTCTCGCTGAAAAATCCTGCCCTGCCTACTACAATCCTGCAAGAGGTGCAAACCCCACCATGACAACATTTCAACTCGCCGCCCTTCAAATGACTTCCCTGGCTGATAAAAATGCCAATCTCCAAACGGCTACACGCCTCGTTACCCAAGCCGCCCAACAAGGCGCTGCATGGGTGGGACTTCCCGAAAATTGCTTTTGGATGGGGCCCTGCCGCCAAACCCCAAGCATGGCCGAGCCCCTGGACGGCCCCTGCGTCTCAGCCATGGCCAGCTTAGCCAAACAACTGGGTGTCGGAATTCTCATAGGTTCCTTTCTCGAAACATGCGCAAACAGCGAAAAACCCTATAACAGCAGCGTCCTCCTGGGCCCTCAGGGGGAATGCCTGGCCGTCTATCGCAAAATCCACCTCTTCGACGCCCAAGTCCATGAGTCCCACCGCGAGTCCGCAAGCATAACCCCCGGAGACAGCCCTGTCTGTGTGTCTACCCCTGCGTGCACCATGGGCTTGTCCATTTGTTATGACGTGCGCTTCCCGGAGCTTTATCGACAACTGAGTGGCGCAGGGGCCCAGCTGCTGTGGGCGCCCGCGGCCTTTGTGTGGGAAACCGGGTGCGCCCACTGGGAAGTCTTGCTGCGCGCCAGGGCCATCGAAAACCTCTGCTGGCTGGCCGCCCCCGCACAAGTCGGCCAGCACAGCCCCCAACGCAGGACTTTCGGACATGCCATGGTGGTTAACCCCTGGGGGAGGGTGGTAGCTCAGTGCGGGGAGGGGGAGGGTATGGCCTTAGCCGAAATAGACTTAGGGCTGCTTAGGGAGTTGCGCCAACGGTTGCCTGCGCTCCAACACCGCCGGTTGAAATAGGGCCAGACGGGTTTTATGTTGACTTGAGCTTTCCTAAAATTTGGAGGTTGTCGAGCTGGGGGTGCGTATTTTTTCTACGTCCGCAGAAAAAACACGCACCCCCATGGAGGCGTCTGGCTGTACCCCCCCTAATTTAACAACCTTAAGTGCGAGGGGCGCTTGGGTTTGTCGGAGGGTTTGGGCTCCCCGCCTTCCGCTGAAGCATGGCCGCCCTCCCTGCCCTCTCCTTCTGTCTTCCCCTCCTCTGCCGAAGCTGTCCTTTCCACGCAACTACCCCCCTCTTCTGCCTTCCCCCCCTCTTCCCCTGTTGAAATACCCCCCTCGGCCTCTTGAGGCGCCGAGTGTACCAGCTGAAACATCGCCCGCTTGCTGGGCTTGGCAACAGGCAAAGGCTCCGCCGCCTTGCTTGCCTCCAAAAACTCCTCGGGCACATCCTCCGGGAAAAGCCAAAACTCCATGCTCACATGGCTGCGCATGGCAAAAATGGCGGACCAGGGAATCGCCGTGGCAAAAGGCCGCCCCTCAAAACTGAGGGTAGCCCTTACACCCCATATATTGAGGGTTAAATCCGCAGGGGAAAACCGGTAGGAGAGGTTGAGGGTTAAATGCGCCTGGGTTTTAAGGTGCGCCGGCAAACGTACGCCCGGTTTGCGCGCGTCCAGGTGAATCATCGCCATGCCCTTCTCCAGCATGGCCTCCAGTTTGCTCTGCTTCTCTTGGAGCGAATTCTCCATCATCGCCTCCTTAATGCGGCGGCCATTTCCCGCTGTACCTGGCGCTCCTTCACACTTTCACGCCTGTCCGAGTGCTTCTTGCCCAAACATAACCCCAACTGCACCTTGGCCCAACCCTCTTTGAAATAAAGGGACAAGGGCACCAACGTCAACCCCCTCTCCCTTACCTTGGAGGACAGTTTTTCTATTTCTCGGCGGTGCAGCAGAAGGCGGCGCGGCCTCAAAGGCTCATGCCCAAAAAGTCCGGCCGGCTTATAGGGGGGTATATGTATTTTATAGAGATAAAGCGCCTCTCCCCTAGGGGCGGCATAGCCCTCGGCTAAGCTGACTTTCCCCTCGCGTAGGGACTTGACTTCGCTGCCCAAAAGCTCCAGCCCCGCCTCCAGGCTGTCTTCTATTTCATAGAAAAAATGCGCTTGGCGGTTTTCGGCTATTTTGCGTAGGGTGGTTTTAGGGGCCTTGGGTTTCATGTTAGTCCGGGCAAGGGAGGGCGATGTTGTCAATGAGACGTATACCCCCTGCAAACCCCGCTACCAACATGCGTATGCCCCTTCCCTCTATAGGCTCTACCGGCGCTAACCCCACCTCGTCCACTATGGCGACATAGTCCATACGTATGCCGGCCTCCAACAAACCCCTCTCGGCTTCCTCCTTCAACACCCAGGCCCGACGCTCCCCCTCGCAACAGCGTTGCCTCGCCGTTGACAACACACGAAAAAGCGCCGTCGCCTGTCGACGCTCCGTTGCCGAAAGCAGCTTGTTCCTGGAGCTCAAGGCCAAACCGTCCGCTTCGCGTATAATGGGGACGCCCACTATCTCCACCCCCAAATCCAAGTCCCTGTTGAGGGCGCGAATGAGGCAAAGCTGCTGAAAGTCCTTCTCGCCAAACACCGCCCAACGCGGGCGAAACAGGGCCAACAGTTTGCATACCACCGTGGCTACCCCGCGAAAATGGCCGGGGCGGCTTTGCCCACACAGGGGTAGGCTAAGGGCTTCACAGCTAACATAGGTTTGGAAGCCCGGGGGGTATACCTCTTGGGCAGGGGGGGCATAAAGCCAGTCTATGCCTACCCTCTCACAAACCCCCCTGTCCTCCTCTAACTGCCGGGGGTAGCGCCCAAAATCCTCGTGGGGGCCAAATTGTAGGGGGTTAACAAAGAGGGAAAGGGCTGCCACACCACCCCCCTCCGGGCCTAGCCTCCCCTTTGCCGCCTCTACCAAAGCCAAATGCCCCGCGTGCAAACAGCCCATGGTGGGCACCAGCGCCAGAGGACGCCCCTGTGCGGCCAACGCCGCCACACGCGTGCGCACCTGGGCGGCCGTCGTCAAAAACGAGAGACTCATATGGGAGCGCCATAGACGGAGTTGGCGCGCTCCGGCGCCTCTTCGGTGGAGGACACCAGCCTCATGGAACGGAATGCATGCTCCTCACTGGGGAAACACTCCGTGCGCACTTCCTCGCAAAACTGCTGGGCGGCCTGGGAAACCACTTCATGGAGGTTGGCATATTGTTTGACGAATTTGGGTTTGAAGTGGGGGAGCATGCCCAACAAGTCATAGCATACCAACACTTGGCCGTCGCAATGTTTGCCGGCGCCGATGCCGATGGTGGGAATGGAAAGCAGGGCGCTCAACGTGCGGGCCAACTCCATGGGGATGGCTTCCAGGACGAGGGCATAGGCGCCGGCCTGCTCCAGGGCTTTGGCGTCGCGGAGAATTTGCTGGGCGCTTTCCTCGCTGCGCCCCTGCACCACAAAACCGCCCGTGCTGTGCACTTGCTGCGGCTGGAGGCCGATGTGGCCCATGACGGGAATACCGGCGCGCACCAGGCGGCGTAGGGTGGGGGCATAGGCTTCCCCCCCCTCCAGCTTTATGCTGCCCGCCCCCCCCTCGGAAAGCAGACGCATGGCATTGCGTACGGCTTCCTCGTCGGAGGCTTGGTAGCTGCCGAAGGGCATATCCGCAATAATGTGGGCCCGTTTAGCCCCGCGGGAAACGGCCTGGGTATGATAGAGCATATGCTCCATGGTGACGGGTAGGGTAGAGTTATGGCCTTGAATAACCATACCCAGGGAGTCCCCTACCAGCAGGGCGTCTACGCCTGCTTCGTCGAAGATGCGGGCAAAGGCGGCGTCATAGGCCGTAACGACACAAATTTTCTGCCCCGCTGCCTTTTGTTTCTGCAAGCTATGGATGGTGACCTTTTTCATGGTTCACCTCCTGTAAAAAGGGTTAACCCAATACAAGTGTAGAAGGCACACTTGCTTCACAGAGGCCTTTTGCCGTCTTCCAAGGAAGCTCGCCATCGGCACGCCCTTGTTTATGACAGGTTTAAGGGGTTTTGCCCACGGTTTATGCATAGGCAGGGGGTGTGAAGGCGTTTTTTCTTTGTATGTATTTTCCGGCATAAGGGTTGAATTAAGTCCCCTTGCAGCATAGTCTGCCCCTATGCCACGGCGCCCCCTTAACCAAAGGACTCAAGTCCATACACTCACTCAAAAAACCACGGCCCCCGAGGACATGCCGGACGGCCTCTATGGCCTTGCCATGCTGAAACTGGCCCTTGCCCTCAAAAAGCAGCCCAAGGTGCCCGTGGCGCAACTTGTCTCCAAAACCCTTGAGGATTTGGGCCTCTCCCAAGCCGGTTTCCACCGCTATTTGGAGGAGCGCGGCCAGGGTTTGGACGAATTGTTGATGGGCAGGGGCCTTAAGGAAGAGGAATAGGCCTAGGGGGGGGGTAGCGGCAGCGGCAACACCGCCTCCAGCCTCGCAAACTCTTCGGCAGACAGCGTCTCAGGGCGGCGGCCGCCGTCCAGTTGCGCCGCCTCCAGGCTTTGGGGAATGGACTGCAACTCAAACAACCCCATGTCGCTTTTGAGGGCATTGGCCAAGGTTTTGCGTCTGCGCGAAAACGCCGCCTTCACCAGGCGTACAAAGCGCGCCTCGTCTTTCACCTGTCCGCGCGGGCTGGGGAGGCGTCGCATTCTCAAAACCGCGGAGTCCACTTTGGGCGCGGGGAAAAAACAGCGGGCCGGAATGCTCAGCAACTTTTCCAAGGCAAACTTGTGCCCCAGCAGCACGGACAAAAGGCCATAGCTGCGGTTGCCAGGGGGGGCCACCAAGCGGTCCACCACCTCGCGTTGCAGGCAAAACAGGGCGCAGCGGACGAAGGACGCCTGGCGCAGCACCGAAAACAGGAGGGGGGCACTCAAATGGTAGGGCAAATTGCCCACCACCTTGCCTTCGGGCTGGGCCGTCAACACAGCAAACTCGGTTTTGACGGCGTTTTCCTCCACAACGTGGAAGCGGGGCCAGGCATGCTCGCGCAGTATTTGGGCCATGTCGCGGTCTTTTTCGACGGCCCATATTTCGGCGCCTGTCTCTAACAGGTATTGGCTTAAATGGCCTAGGCCTGCGCCTAGCTCTATCACCCTATCCCCGGGGTTTAGCTCAGCTAAGGCTACCATTTGCCTTAACAAACCCTCATGGGCTAAAAAATTCTGGCCAAAACTGTCCTTGGGGCGCAGCCCTCGGGCAGACAGCATACGCTGGGGGGGGGCTAGGGCCACAGGGGGGGGGGTTTTAGGCTCCAAGGCTGTCCTCCAAATGCCACGTAGGCCTCGCATCCAGGGCCAGGGGGCTTCTTTCGCCGCGCATATGGGCTTCATAGCCCGCCAAAGCAATCATCGCCGCATTGTCGGTACAGAGGGAGGGTTTGGGCAAATAGAGTTGGAGGCCGGCGGCGGCGGCGCGCTCGGCGGCCAAAGCCCTCAAGCGGGAGTTGGCGGCTACCCCCCCCCCTAGGGCGAGGGCCCCAAAGCCCAGTTGTTGGGCAGCGGCCACGCACTTTTTTGTCAACACGTCGGCCACCGCTTCCTGGAAGGAGGCGCACAAGTCCCAGAGGCCTTGGCCGGAGGGTATCCCCCCCTTCGCAAGGGTATGGGCTACAGCGGTTTTAAGTCCGGAGAAGGAGAAGTCATAGAGGGACTTTCCGGGGAGGGCGCGGGGGAAGCGGAAGGCTTGGGGGTTACCCTTTTGGGCCAATAAGTCTATGGCTACCCCCCCGGGGTAGGGTAGGCCTAAAAGGCGGGCTACCTTATCAAAAGCCTCCCCTGCCGCATCGTCCCGCGTGGAAGCCACCTTGGCATAGCGGCCCAAAGCCTGCACGGCAAACATATGCGTATGCCCCCCTGAAACCACCAAACTCAAAAAAGGCGGCTGGGGGCATTCTTCGGCCAAGGCAATGGCCAGGAGGTGGCCCTCCAGGTGGTTAACGCCGATGCAGGGGCGTCCAAAAGTACGCGCCAGGGTTTTGGCGGCCAATACCCCTACCAACAAAGCCCCCTGTAAACCCGGCCCCGCCGTCACCGCAAAAAGCCCCACCTCCGCCAGCGTCTTTTGGGCTTTGTGCAGGGCTGTGTCCAGGCAAGGCCACAATTGCTGGAGGTGGTTGCGGCTGGCAATTTCGGGCACCACACCGCCAAAACGTTGGTGCACGTCCACTTGTGTCAACACCACGTCCGCCAACACCTCACGGCCGTTTTCCAACAAGGCGACGGCCGTCTCGTCGCAGGAGGTTTCAATCCCCAATGTCAGCACAGGCAAGCCTTTGCAGCTCAACATCAATTTTATTCTCAATATAGGAGCGCGCATCCATATATTTGCGGTTATTTTTCCCCAAACGTAGGGTTTCGGTATAGGCCCATTTTGCCTGTTGCCAATGTTTGCAGCGCACACTGGTTGAATAACGGGCTTCATCCCCCAAAACCTGGTTGGCCCAGCCTATGGCATGCCAATATTCGGGCTCGGCTTTATAGGAATCTCGAAGGGGCTTCAATTTTTGCCATGCTTTGGAGGCTTGTCGTGCATTCTCCGCTGTAAACGCCAAAGAGACGCCATGGAGAAAATCAAAGTCCAAAGGACGCGCCGGGTATTTTTTGAGCAGCGGTTCAATTTTGTTGAGCTCTGTCAGCGCCAAGTCAAACTTGTCTTTCTGCACATGCTTTCTGGCCGCTTCCAGGCCTTCAGAAATACGCTTGTCGCTGGATGCGGGCTCGGCCTTGGAGCGCCACGCAACTCTTGTGGCGGCATTGGACTTCTCAACAAGCGGCTCAACCTGCTCCACGAGTTTCGCAGAAGTCGGGGTGGCGTTGGCATTTTCAGAGGGCCCCATGGCCAGGCGTGTAGTCATAGAAACAGGAGGTTCAACATGGGGGGGGGGAGGCACGGAATTTTTTAAAGGAGCCCCAGGTGCCAGGGGGGGCTCAAGCTGCACAATAACTCCTGTGGAAGGCTTCGGTTGTCTCTTGGGCATCCACCATGCCCAGCCCAGCACGCATACGGATAAGACAGCAGCGATGCTCCACACCACCCACCGGCTCTGCGGCCGGCTTTGGGGCTCTTCTTTTTTCAATGTCAGCGACGAGGACGCGAGGGGCGTCCGAGCAACGAGCGTCCAGGGTTGAGCTGGAGCTTCAAAAGCCTCAGCCTCAACAGCATAGAGGTTGGGAGTGTTTTCGTTGAGGCTCTCTTCCATTTCCAAGTCTAAGGTGGGGAGTTGTGAAGGCCACGGAGGGGACAACTCCGCTTCTGCGCTTGCAGGAGCCACAGAAACCCTATGCGCTGCTCCACCAAACACAGGCGGCGGCAAGCGTCTTATTTTCGCTTGAGAAGCCAATCCGTCCGGCTGTGTTGGCAACACCGGCAAGGCCGGCATGGAAGGGCGAGACGATTTCTCGAATTTAATGACCGTCACGCGCTTGGCTTCCAACGGAGGCTCTGTCAACAAAGAAGGTATTTCAGGCTCGGCCGCCGCCACTTCATTCGCGACAGCTTCTTGAGCCCCTTGCAAGCTCTCGTTCGTCAAAACTTCCTCGAAGCGCTCTTGCTCACTTCGCTTTGTGGCCATCGCATCTTCCCCTTGGCGAGCTGCCCTGAGCTTGTACGCTCACGTGGATAAATGACACTCCTTCTCCCTCGCTGAATGTATTCTAAATGCCTACGCCATCCTTTGCCCGCCTTTGAGAAAACGCTCCTTCCTCCCTAAAACCCGCCCCTTCTGCCCAGCCTCTATCAGTTTGTTGAAAACTGCAACTGCCGTATCGCTTCATAGGTGGCAATAGCTACTGCTGTTGACAAATTTAAGGAGCGGACGCCTTCCAGCATGGGAATGGTGAGACGCTCGCCTTGGGAAGTCTCATAAACCTCCTGGCTTAAGCCGCTGGTTTCAGAACCGAAAAGGAGATGGTCCCCCTCCGCATAGTCCACCGAAAAGCAACTTTTTGGGGCTTTGGACGAAAATAACCAACGACGGGCCGTGCCCCACTCTTCTAAATAATTTGAAAATGCAGAATAATATTTTAAAAAAACTTTATCCCAATAATCCAAACCCGCTCGACGCAAATGCCTATCGTCTATAGAAAACCCCAATGGGCCCACCAAAATCAGCCTACATCCCGTCACCGCACATAAACGTGCAATATTGCCCGTATTCGGAGGAATTTGAGGCGATACCAAAACCAGGCTCATCGGCTTTGCCAACCGTTTCAACATAGAAAAATGCACCTACGCGCCATCAACAAAACACGCAACCGTATTGTGGCACAAGAAGTCACCCAAGCCAGAAGCTTTGTCCAACGCTTCAAAGGACTGATGGGGGCACAGGCCTTGCCCATGGGCTGTGCGCTGCATATTCTGCCCTGCAACAGCATTCACAGTCTCTTTATGCGCTTTGCCATAGATGTGGCTTTTCTGGACAAACATGGGGAAATTATCCATATGTTACACGTATTTCCACCCTGGAGACTGGGGCCTTGGGTGAGGGGTGCACATTCAGCTTTGGAATTGCCTGCAGGTACACTAGAATTCTCGGAGGCACACATTGGAGACTGCCTTGCATTTGAAAAAAGTTGATTTCATATTCGCTTCTGGACCTGTGCAACAAAGGAGCCTATTTTAGGGGAAGGCATGCGCATTCTAATGGCCGGGCAAACTCATGTTGGGATGAAGCGTACGCACAACGAGGACAACCTCCTCGTCATGCCGGACGAGCATTTGTCTGTAGTTGCAGACGGAATGGGCGGACACGCTTCTGGAGAAATCGCTTCACAGATTGCTGTGGATGAAATGGCCAATTTCTTCCTCATGACGGCGAAAGACCATGAGGCTACATGGCCTTTCAAAATGGACAAAGCCCGCAACTATGATGAGAACCGGTTGGCAACCGGAATTAAGCTCGCAAATGTTAGAATTTATGAACGGCAAAGCTCGGACCCCAAATTCAGAGGTATGGGGACCACCATCGTCAGCGCCTATTTCACTTCCAACTGCACCTATATCGCCCATGTCGGCGACAGCCGCAGCTATTTCTTGCGCTCAGGCACACTCAAACAACTCACCGAAGACCATTCCCTGCTCAACGACTATTTGAAAACCAAAAAACTCGCCCCAGAGGAAATTGACAATTTCCCCCACAAAAACGTCATCCTCCGCGCCCTCGGCATGAAAAATACCGTCCAAGTCGACTTGTTGCGCGTGGTTCCTCAACCCGGAGACTTGTTTCTCCTGTGCTCGGATGGGCTTTCGGGCATGGTGTCGGACCCTGAAATTGCCAACATCCTCTCTTCGGCTTCCGACTTGGACAAAACCTGCTCCTCCCTCATTCAAGCAGCCAATGACAAGGGCGGTACGGACAACATTACCTGCGTGCTGATTCGCTGCTTCGCTTCCTAGACCGGTTTTGGTTGAATCCTAGACACGCTTCCCCTCCAGCCAGTTTCAATCATCCGCGCTCAAACAGAAACCACTCTAGACCGGTTCACAGGCTGGGCCGCTTCACTGCAATCCATTGCTCCCCAACAGCAATGCCGGAGTCATAGTGTCCGTTGGCGTCCAAAAGTGTGGCGCCTTCCAACAAAGCCGCGTGCTGAAAACGCTGGCCCTGGCTCAGCTGAACCCCTGCACCTACGGAAACAAAGGGCCCTAGCTGCCCCGGGTTTAACCTCCTGCCCGCTATCCATAAAGGGGGGGTTAACACCACACCCCTGCCAAAACATACCTCCCCCTCCAGGTGAATGGCCTCCGGCGTAGGGGTACGCCAGGGCCAATGCGGGAAAAAAGGACCCCCGTCTACACGGCCCGCCATTAAGTCATGGTGCGTCTGCAAAAAACGCTCATAGGTCCCTACGTCGGACCAATAGGGCGGATTGTCCAAACAGTGCGCTCGAATGAAACGGCCGTCCTCCACCATGCGCGGAAAAATGTCGTGCGCTATGTCCATAAAACCCGGCCTGTCCAAATAGGGCAATACCCCTGGGGACAATACATAGAGGCCCATAAAATGCCATGGGTGGGTGCGTACTCCCCCGGGACCGTGGCCCGCAATCTGACATACCCTGCCCTCCCCATCTACCTCTACCGGGTTATAGGCGGCCCCCTCCGGCATGGGCATCATCAACAAACTCGCATCCGCCCCCGAGGCCAGGTGCGCTTCAATAACGGGGCCTAACTCCATGGACAGCACGACGTCTCCGTTCACCACTACCCAGACGTCCGCCTTTAGACGCTGGGTTAACTCCCTGAGGCCTCCCCCCGTACCCAACAATTCCTCCTCGTGGGAAATAACCAACTGAAGGCCCATACGCCCCGCCTCTGCCCTCGCTGTCTCCTCCATCTTTTCAGAGAGGTGGTGCACATTCACACCTACCTCGCCTATGCCCGCCTTGGCCAACAAAGCCAGGGGAAAACGCAACAGCGGTTGGCCCAACAGAGGAATCGCCGGCTTGGGCCACCTCTGCGTCAAAGCCTCCAACCGCGTGCCCTTGCCTGCACACAACACCAAGCCGGCCACTTTCATGCCAACTCCGGCAACCAACGCGCAAGCAAGCCTTGCAGCCGGGACAACTCCGGCAGACGGCTCAAAGCCGTGCGTACATAGCGCAGGGAAAGGGGAATAAAAGGGAGGAAGGTGGGGTTATGCTTCTGGCGCGCAATATATTCAAAACGGGCAGCGTCTTTGAGTTTGCGTTGTACCGTCAGCAACTCAAACGTATGCCTAAAAGCCTCCTCGTCCATGTCTTCCCCCGAGTATTGGCTAAAACAGGCCACATAGTGCGTTATCATTTTTTGTATAAAGTCGGGCTCTAACTCAATATAGCTGTCCCTTAATAAGGCTACCAAGTCATAGGCCCTCGGCGCTAACAACGCATCCTGAAAGTCAATCATATGCCACTGGCCTTGCTTCAACATGAGGTTGCGGCTTTGAAAGTCACGGTGGCAAAACCCGCGCGGCAAAGCGGCCAGGCTGCCGGCCAAAGCCTCAAAACATTCCGAAAGCGCCGCGTCCTCGGCTGCTGTGCGCGAAACGGTGCTCCATATGTTGAGGCCCCACTCGCGAAAATGCTCTAACTCCCACCTATAAAGCGCGTGGTTAAACTCACGTTTAAACCCAAGGCACTCGGGCGAAGGCGCTTTCTCCGCACGCGCGCGCAACTGCGCCAGCATGTCCGTCAACGCGGCATAGCTGGCTTCCAGGGCCTTTGGGTGTTGCTTCACATGCGCTTCCAGCGTCGTGTCGCCCAAGTCCTCCAGCAACATCATCCCCCGCGCCTCGTCCAAGCGGAATATGGCGGGCACCGGCATGCCCAGGCCCTGCAAATAGCGGTGGACGTTGAGGAAGGGAAGCTCCTCGGAAGCGGGCTGGGCGCCCCCCTCCTCGCTTTGCTTCAAAGCCTCCTTCGGCATGGCCATTACCACCCAGGAGGCCTCCTTCTCCCCTGCTGCCCCCCCGGGGAGCAGAATGCGAAAATAGGAGCGCAAGGAAGCATCCTGCTTGAGGCGAAACACCTGCGCGCCCGAAGCTTCTATGCCCAGCGTCTCTTCCAGCAGCCCCCTCATCTGTGTTTCTTGGTTTTCCATGTTGGACATCCGTCTTCGCCCTCTTCGGAGAAAATAACCTGCCCCCTTCCACCATGAATACATAGGCAAAGGCTAAGCCTCTAGCAAGCGGCTAAAGGCTTAGTCCTTCTCCCAAGCTAAAAAAGCCGTCTCCCCTGGGGCTAAATGCTCTATCCGCTCAAACTCCGCCTTTATGCCTCGGAATACTTCTAGGGTAGCCTGGCAAGTACTTTTCAACTTTAACTGTGTTATATGGGGTGGGACTTCCACCCAGTCCTTGCTGCTGAATTGAAGCCCTGTGCCCTCTATGCTGACGCTACACGCAGCCGGCGCGACAACACGCAAATAGCGGTAGCCTTCCTTGCGCTCCACCCAAACATTCCACACCTTCGGCGGCGGGCCTTCCTTCTCTTTCTCCTTCAGTTTCGCCTTGGCTTCGGCCTTGTGCTTGGAGCGTGCACGCTCAAAACAACGCTTCGGCAAACCATGCGCGTCGTCGGACTTCTCAAGGCGCTCCAACTCAAAAGGCGAAAGCATCAACATCAACGCACATTGCAAAGAAACACGCTCCTGCCACTGCGTATATTTTTGGAGTATGCAAAACCCGCAGCGCAATTCCGCATTCGTTCCGCCTTCTATATAGCGCCCTTCATCCAAAGCGCGCACAACAGCCCAAGCATCCGGCCGGTTGCACTGGCAACTTCGCAACTCTTTGGAAACGAGAAAACCCTCCGCATGGTCGGCGTTCGCCTCCATTTCTCTAAACTTCCGCGCAACCAAAGCCCACCTCTCACGCAAACTCTCTGACTCGGACATGGGCTGGGGAGGCGGGGGGGCAGGGGGGGACTCGCTTGGAGGACGTATTTCCGGCACAGGTATGGGCTGCGCATGCACATGGGAAATGTCCCATATGACGGTTGCCAGCAAACCAAAGCAGAGCGCCTTTCTCACAGGTGCCTTCATTTTATGCGGAAAACATTCAACAACAGAAGAAAAAGCTTTTTTTCATTGTTTTCTTTCGCCCTCCGGGCGGGGGGGAAAAGAGTCTTTTCGTCCCTCCGAGGGGGGGTAAGTTTCTCACTTTGAGCGTTGTTTATTAGGCCCTGGCGGGCCCGGCTTAAATTTCTCCCTTTGGTCGTTTTCTTAGGCCCTGGCGGGCCCGCTTTCTTTCCTCACTTTGTGCGTCAGATTTCGCCTACCGGCGAGTCACTTTTTTGTGTGACAAAAAAGTAACCAAAAAAACACCCTCCGGGGCCCTGCCGGGGGCTCCTGCAGCACTCGCGACCCCCTCGAACTCTTCTGCTACTCCAAC
>WQYA01000021.1 GCA_009781495.1 Cystobacterineae bacterium | reverse complement strand
GCCCCGCAGGGCCCCAGAGGGTGTTTTTTTGGTTACTTTTTTGTCACACAAAAAAGTGACTCGCCGGTAGGCGAAACCTACGGCAGCCGCGCAGCGGAAAACAGCCGGGCCGCAGGCCCAGCAACAAACCGGCCCGGGAGGGCAAAAAACCGTTTTAGAAACAGCCGGGCCGCAGGCCCAGCAATAAAACCCCGCCCGGGAGGGCAAAAAAACCGTTTTAAAAAACAGCCGGGCCGCAGGCCCAAGAAAAGCACCCAAAATAATAAAGCTGCCTGCAAGGCAAGAGGAAATATTTTTCACCCAACCAACGCCCTAAAAGAAGTGCTTTTAAAACCCTCGTCCTCCACTGAAAACCCTCCCTTGACACCTTCATAAAAGAGAGGCTTAATACCTTACGTTGCGCAAAAAACGCAGCCGGGCGTAGAAACCCGAGTTAGAGTTGAAGAACGAGAAGTACCCCTGTAGTGCCGTCGGCCTTGCGGCTTCTCGTTCGTGTGCCTCCAGTTTTCTGGCGGCCTGAGCGGGGACCGTATGGTCGCCGGTTTTTCAACTCTACCGGGTTTCTAACCTGTTTGGGCCGTCACTTTGTGGGGCTCCGGGTGGGCCGGTTCCCCAACCAAGGTGCGGCATGGGTTGTTTTCGTTTTGCCTCACCCAACGGGGGCTGCCGTGGACATTCAAGACGAAGAAAACGCAGCACAAAAAGAATATGCCCAAACCAAATTCCGGGAGCTTTGCGCTTCCATCAGCTTCACCGACTGCATTTTGACGCTTTGTGTCGTTCCACAGCTGGCGCTTTCGTGGATTGAAAGCCAAGAGCGTCGCCACACGGGCTTTGTGGTCGGCAAGCTTGAGGAAATTCAGGGCAAGGCCGAGGAAATTCAAAAACACATGGACCATATTATGGAAACCGAAGGCCATTGCTGTGTTGAAAGCAGCGAGCAGCGCCGCAAAGTGGCCTGGAGAAGGGCCAAGCGGCTCATTAAAAGCATGCGCCTGTTGAAACCCACCTAGACTGGTTTGAGGTTGAGGTGCGTGCATTCAGACTTTGCCATGGCTGGATGGACGGGGGTGAAGGTATTTTTGCGCCCCGCGCACAAATGCCTTTAGCCCCAGCTCGACGGGCCTCTGGTTGAGGCTGACGGGCCTCTGGTTGAGGCTGATGAGCCTCTGGTTGAGGCTGACGGGCCTCTGGTTGAGGCTGACGAGCCTCTGGTTGAGGCTGACGGGCCTCTGGTTGAGGCTGATGAGGCTCTGGTTGAGGCTGATGAGCCTCTGGTTGAGGCTGACGAGCCTCTGGTTGAGGCTGACGAAGCTCTGGTTGAGGCTGACGAGCCTCTGGTTGAGGCTGACGAGCCTCTGGTTGAGGCTGACGAGCCTCTGGTTGAGGCTGACGAGCCTCTGGTTGAGGCTGACGGGCCTCTGGTTGAGGCTGACGAGCCTCTGGTTGAGGCTGACGAGCCTCTGGTTGAGGCTGACGAGCCTCTGGTTGAGGCTGACGAGGCTCTGGTTGAGGCAAATCAGAAGGATGTTGCCGCGTTGAAAGCAACGAGCAGCGCCGCAAAGTGGCCTGGAGAAGGGCCAAACGGCTGATTAAAAGCATGCGCTTGTTGAAACCTACCTAGACTGGTTTCAGGTTGAGGTGGGGGCATTCAGACGCCGCCACGGATGGATGGACGGGGGTAAAGGTATTTTTGCGCCCCGCGCACAAATGCCTTTGCCCCCAGCTCGACAACATTCGGACCTCCTCCCCCCACGGACCGACTCGACACAAAACCCGTCTAGGGAATCCCCAAAATGCTGTCCGCATATTCTCGCGCTTTTTTCGCCCGCTGGAGGTGTCCTGAAGCGGCGAGGGTTTCGTTTGTGTCCAGCGCCTCGTCCAGCGGAATGATGGCATAAACGTCTTTGTCCCCGTCTTTATATTTCTCCACCCAGGTGGGCATGGCATCCGCCTCTATGCGCACTGTTTTTTTTTCTGCCATGTCATATTCCACCCTCACCCGCGCCATGGCGCCAATTTCTGTATATTTGCTGTTGGCCTTGTTGAGTGTTTCAACCCTCTGGTTGGAAACAAAATTCCCCAAACTATAATATACCGGCACTTGAGCCCCGGTTTCCTTGTTGGCAATGAAAACCATTTCCTGCAAGGTGTGAGGATGTGAAGCAAAAATCATGTCTATACCGGCATTGTTTATCATGTTTTCGGCGATGTATTTTTGCCGCTCATGGGCTTTCAAATGATATTCCTCCCCCCAATGGAAATAGGCAATCACCACGTCTGCCCCCGCAGCTCTGGCTTCAAAAACGGTTTTTTTCATTTTTTCCAAATCCTCATCTATTTCTTTATACCTGAAATAGTTGATGAGGGCGGCCAGCTCCTTGGAAACCACAGAGCCATTGACAAACAACGCCCCTTCTTCATCGGTTGAGGCATAAGTATAAGCCACTACACCCACTTTCACACCTTTCACATTTGCAATAACATAACTTGGGTGTTCGGCTTTCTGTCGGCTTCCAACTGTCCAAAAACCGTTTTCACGCAAAACCTCCAGAGTACGTTTGAGTCCTTTGAGGCCTCTGTCCGCCATGTGATTATTGGCTGTTATTGCGAGGTGAAACCCCGCCGTTTTCAGCGCAACAACCAAGGCATCGGGCGCGCTGAACATGGGATAGCCCGTATAGGGTTTTCCCCCTAAAGTCGTCTCTAGGTTAAAAATTGCTAAATCTGCAGTTTTAATATATTTTTTAACATAAGCAAACACATTATTAAAGTCATAGCTATCGCTTTCGCTGTCATATTGGGCAAGGATTTGGGGGGTATGCGTCATAACATCGCCGGCGCACACAATAGAAATAGAAACCGGCTCCGTGGCGGCCTTTGTGGGTTCAACTTTTGTTTTTTCTTCTATGTTGTCCGGAGGGCCATAGGGAGCCGGAGCTCTCACGAGACAGCCTGCGGCGCTCATTGTCAAAACAACCCACACAACCCAGGTTTTCTTTTTCATGTGCGCCTCCAAACTCAAAGCCGGCCTGCTGGGGCCTATAGCCTCTCAGCAATGTCCAGGTTTGGGGACGAAGTCAAGCGGGACGGGGGGGCGTGCAGCGAAGCCGGCCAACAAGCCCTGTACGTAACATGGGAGCGCTTAAAACGTCTCCTTCATAGTTGTCTGCGAGCTACGGAATTTCTAACATGAAAACCCACGCTGAAACAAAACCCTCCACCCCTTCCCGTTCCCACGCCATAGCTGTGCCCAATGCCCTGGCGCACCAGGAACAATTGCGCAGCGCCCTGCGCCGCGCAGGCGTTCAACCGCGCTTGGAAATAGGCGCCAACAATGATCCGCTGGAACATGAGGCGGACGTGCTTGCCGAGCGCGTCATGCGCATGCCGGAGCCTCTTGGGCTGAAGCCCTTGTCGGCGCAAGAAAAACCCCTGGGGCATGAGCTTGCGCATGTCATCCAGCAGCCGGGACTCAGTGAGCATAGGCCCCAGGCGAAGAAGCTGCAGCGGCAGGGCTTGGAAAACCCTCCCCCCTCGGGCATCAACATCTTCGGAGGGAACTTCAGCGGCCAGACGCAATGGTTTAACGGCGCCTTGCAGGCCAAATGCCAAGTCCAGCCTATGCCAAGGTTGTCAAATGAAATGGTTTGGAAAATAACGGTCATTACGAAGGCCCCCAAGTCAGGTGTGCCGGAGCAACAAGCCGAACTCACTCTGGTGCCGGACAAAGGCAAGGAGCCTCCGAAGCTTGCCTCTGAGCAAGAAAGTCCCAGCCTTTGGAGTCGCGTCAAAAATCTGCTGGAAACCGAGACCGGCCAATTTCTAACCGGGCTGCTCATGGGCGGCCTGGCAGGGGTAACTCCCGGCGGATTTTTGGTGGGGATGGGGGGTGAAGTCAGTGGGGTTTCCAAGGAATTTTCTCCACATTTTAGAATGGGTTATGGACTTGGGGAAACGGCTTGGGGGATCGCCCAAATCATCGTGGGGCTGTTGGGAGAGGCGGGGGGGAGTGCCCTGACGCTGGGAGGGGCCGGGGCTTCTGCAACGGGCGGCGGAGCCGTGGTAGGCGTACCGGCCATGGGGGGTGGGGTCGTCATCATCAGCGCTTCTGCGATTGCGATTTCTGAAGGTTTGGCAGACGTGTTGGCAGGCACAGCTGTCTTCATGTCTGCCTGGAATGAAGTCAAAACAAACCAACCCGCTTCGTCTTCAGAGCCTTCACCCACCAACACACCTACCCCTGAACCGGCCAAGCCACCCACCCCTGAACCGGCCAACGCGCCTAAACCCGAGTCGGCCAAACCACCCCCTACACCGGGAGGGGGGCCAGGGGGGGTAGGGGGGGGGACGAGCCACCATATCTATCCCTCCATTAAAGCATCCCCTAAATATCCTGAAGGGTTTAGGAATGTCAGCAATGGCACCACCAAAAACAATGTCCATAACCAACAACTGCTGGACGAGTTGCGGAAAATAGAAGGTGGAAAATGGCAAAAAGTTTATAAAGATGGCTATGTTAATGGCCAAAAGGCCTCCATTCACTATTTTGAAAGTCCATCTGGCAAGGTGTTTGATGTTGACGTAAAATGGGGCATATGGAGCAACCGTTCAAGCGGGAGATGAGCATGTCGAATCTCTTTTTAAAAATTACCGGGAAACAAGAGATAGAGCGGTTTATGGCCCTATTGTGCTTGGGGCTCATAGAAGCCATCAAAACCAACGCCTTGTCCCTCCCTGCGGCCTCCCACTGTTTAATCAGCCCCTATTCGATACAGGTACTCAAAGAAAAGGGCATGGGGGAAGAACTGGAATCTCTTCTCCATCTGCTGTGTGAATTGGAAGCCGTTAAAAGAATCATTCCAGACAAATTCAACAGTTCCATTGAGGATGTCGAAAACAAATTGAAATTGTTTTTAGACACCCTCACCCCACCTTCTTTGCCGCAAGAATATTGGATAGAAGACAAATAAATGTCTAAAATATTTGAATATACTTTGGATTAGCCACGAGAAAAGGCCCCAAGAGGAGAGCCAGGTGAGGGCAAACAACGAGAAGGCGCGCGCCTATTGGGAGCGCAACGCGAAGCGTTATGACGCGTCTTTGCGAATAACGGTAGGGGCCATGCCGAAGTTGGTTGAGGTGTTGAAGGAGGAGTTTGTGGGGGCGGGCCGTATCCTTGAGTTAGCGGCGGGGACGGGGGTGGCCACAGAGGCGCTGGCGCAGGTGGCGCAGGAGGTGGTAGCCGTGGACTATGCCGCCGCCATGGTGGAGCAACTGAAAGCCCGGGTGGAGCAGGCGGGGTTGAAGCATGTCCGCTGCCTCCAGGCGGACATTTATGCCCTGGAGTTTGAGCCGGAGTCCTTTGACGCGGTTGTGGCGTGCAACGTTTTGCACCTGCTGCCCGACTTGCCCAAGGCCTATGCGGCGATGCTGCGTATGCTCAAACCGGGTGGGAGGCTGGTTGTCCCCACGGTTTGTCAGAATGAAACCCTGGCCGCGCGGCTCACCTCCAGGCTGCTGATGCTGACGGGGCTTCCCGCCCAACGCTGTTTTACGGTGGCCTCCTTGCGCGCCAGCCTGGAGAAAGCAGGCCTCCGCGTTGTCAAGGAGAAGGTATTCCCAGGGCTCATGCCCTTGGCCTATGGGGTATATACCCGCAAGTGAGCGGGGGTTATTTTTTGGGTTCAAAAAGTCCTCGGAGTCTCTGCAGGCTGCCTGTCTCCGGCAAAAATTCCTCAGAGCCTTTCGGCGCCTTCCATTCCCTGAACACTGTCCATTCGGTCCATTCAACCGTTTTTTCTTTCTTCTGCCTCTGCTTCACATGGCTAATGTTGTTGGCCGGTATTGGAGTAAAAAAGACGAACTCGTTACCTTGAATTTTGACGGCAATATGGTTCGCCTGCGAACACTGCGGGTTGTCCATATAAATGTCCACTGCGTAGGTATTTCTGGGGGATAGGCGAGGCGCAAAACCTGGCAAGTCGCAGCGGTACATATAGTCATAATGCTCATAGGCGTCATTCTCGGAGCCTCCTGTTGAAACATAAAGCCCAGGCTTAGCCAGCTTATGGTGGCACATTTGTTTATTTAAGGCTTCGTATCCCCTCCCTTGTTCCTCTGGTGTTATATATTGAGCCATTTCCTCTCGCGCCTTGGCCACTGTCCAATGCTTCCTGTTGGGCGGATAGAATCCCCCCGCCTTCAAAACGCCCGCCGGTGACCTTCCTTGTTTGCCGTTGGCCTCGTCGTATTCGCCTCTGTAAACGAGCATTTTGCATCCATTCTAGAAGTTGTTGCCAACCATAAAAGCCACGAAGAAGGCAAAGCCTTCTTCATGGTCCTTGCGCAGGGCCCTTATTTCTTCGCCGGAATTGGCTCAATCACCGAAGCGAATACGGTGCTGAGTTTGGCCATTCCTTCCGCGGGAGGCTGCTGTATGGCGCGAGCGCGAACGTCATATTTCGCCGAAAAATCCGTGCTGCGCGTATGGGTGCTCTTCGCCGAAATGGAACCCGTAATGCTCGCGCTGAAACCCCAATAGGAGAAACCTGCCTGGGTTGTTGCCTTCTTCTCTTGCTCCGAAGTGTCCACCGTGGTTTCCTTCACCTCCATGGTAAAGCTGACCTCGGCCTCATCCATCGTAAAGGCCGGAATGGGAATCAGCGAAAGCAACGGCGCGTTCACTTCAATCTCCTGCGGCTCCATATGCCCTTGGTTGTCCGTGACGAAGCGGTTCAGTTTGAATTTGATGACGTTGGCCTCCCCCTTGGCGACGTCCCCGTCTTTGTAGGCCATTTTGAAAACATATTCCAAATAGACACGGCAAAGCTCCGCTTGCCCCTTCGCTACTTCAATAATGGGTCCGCAAATTAACTGCCCCAGTGGCAGTCCAACAAATTTTTGTACGTTCGCGTCTGGCATTTTGGGTTACTCCTGTTCCGAAAAATGAGAGACACCATTGCCTCTCAAAGCAAGCTACCCCCCCCACCCGCTCCCTTGAGTTTGTTCCTTCTACCCCCGTTTAATCCCCCCACCCTCTGTTCCCCCACCCTAACGGTACCCACCACCCCCCTAAATGACGGAGGAAATCTCCGTCAACAATCGCGAAACCCCCTCCGACTTCTCATCCCGCTTCAACACAAGCTCAATGACATGCTGCGAAGAAGGCCCCTTCGCCTCAGGCGCCTCCTCGTTGGCCCGCTGCGGCGTCGATGGGCCTACCGCCGCGCGCATCTGCTCGGACCCCTTGTCGAAAGAAGCGTCTATGGCAAGCCTTACCCTCATCTCGTCAATCACCAGCGCGTCGTGGCGTACAACCGATACCGTCGGCACGTCAATGCTCCGAGGACCCTGAGAATTCGGCGGAAGGGCAATACGGATGCTCTTCGCAACCAACAAAGGCCCTTGCTCGTCACTCGTCCTCTCAAAATGGTTGAGGTATTGGTTGAGTTGATAAGACTCCAAGGACACTTGCGCTTCTTTGCACGCAATCGCCAAGGCGCTGATGAGCTTGCTCAAGTCTATGTCAGCCATGCTCAGCCCCCGGGTGGACAAGCTTTAAAACGGTTTCGCGGCAGAGGCCATATTTCTTCGCGAGCGCCTCAAGCTCGTTCCCAACTTCAACCACTTGGTGCCTGTCCGCATTCTTCATGGGAGCCCAAACAGCATAGCGCCCAAGCACCACCGTCTGACCCCCAACAGACGCTTCCTGGCTTTCACCCAAGTCGGTGATGAAAAACTTCCCGCTGAATTCTGATTTCCAGTCCATGGAACCCCCTCGCAATTGCACGGAAATAACCCCCTCCACTCCCTTGAAATACCCTGCCCCCCTAGGCCCCCCTTAAAGTGGGTTTAGCCTAGTCCTTCACCCTTATGTTGTGAAGCACTAATATTCGAAAATAAATCGGCCCCTCTCCCATCTCCCCCCAGGCTCCATAGAAACCCTCTAAAATAACCGCCATACGACAATGGCGTGCAGCGAAGCGGCAACGACGGTGAGAGAATGGAACAACTCGTGGTAGCCAAACCAACGCGGACTCAGGCGCGGACGCTTGCTCGCATAGACGATGGCCCCCAGCGTATAAACCATCCCCCCCGTAAATACCAACCACCAATTCGCCTCCCCTAGGCCCCGCTTAAATTCTGAAAAATAGGGGACTACACTCCACCCTACCAACAGGCCTAGGGCCGCGGAAACCACTTTGGGCGCCTTAATCCAAAACAAGGACTGTAAAACACCCAGCACAGCACCCCCCCACGTTATCCATAAAACAATGCTCCCTACCTCCTCCGAAAAAGCCAACAGCGCCATCGGCGTATAGGTGCCCGCTATGAGGATGAAAATGGAGGCATGGTCCGCTCGCCTCATCCACTGGCGCGCCCGCGGCTTCCACACCACCCGGTGGTAGATGGCGCTGACCAAAAACAAGAGCGTCAGGCTCGCCGCGAATACCCCCGCGCCCCAGGCCGCCCTCGCCGTGGGGGCGCATAATACGAAAACAATACCCATCCCCAAAGCACCCAAAACGGCCCATTGGTGAATGACGCCGCGAATTTTCGGCTTTGCTACCACCAAAGGCAGGGCCGCTTTTTCTAAAATAACAGGAGTAGAGGACATGATTATGGGTAGAATCTCTAATGTAAAACCCCTGCTTAAAGCAAAGCCCTCTTTAAAAAAAGAACCCCCCCCCAAGCTTTGTTCCTAGGGAAACGGCTAAGGCCCTAAGTTTAGGGTACTGCCCTAATGCCCTACCCTTGAGGGGGGGGCTAAACCCCCTGTCTAAATATCTCCCAGAGTTTGAGCAATACTTCCGCGTCCAGGGCAGCATAGGTTATTTGGCTTTTGGAGAGGGGTCGCCTTTGCCAATTGCTGGTTTGCTCCGTCTTGTCCAGGCCCTTGCCCAGCTCCCTCTCGCAAACCACACTCAAAGAATGCCCCCCTAAAATATGCCTCCCCCTTAGCCTCCGCGATAAACTGAGGGTATCCACTACCCCCGCCAGGGACAAGCCGCAGGCCGCCAAAACGCGCGTCTCAAAGGGGGCATTGTGGATGAGTTTCTTCGTCTCGCGGCTGTCCAAAAAACCGGCCAGGGGGGAGAGGGAGGGGAGGGCCAGGGCATCCACCATATAGGTAGCGCCGGGGGTAGCCAACTGCATCAAACACATGCGCTGCGTGGTGAGGGTGGTTTCTACGTCCAGGCCGACGAAGGTTTCCATGTGGAGTTTGAGGCACATGGCCTCCAGGGCCGCCGGCTCCTCTATCCAAAACAGGGGGCGCTGCGCGTCCCTTTGCAAACAGGCTTTGGGCGTACCCAACACCCTGCGGGAAACCCACGACGGCAAAGTCGGCTGCACCCCAAAAGAATGTTCATCGTTGTCAGCCATGGTTTCTTTCGCAAATGTTTCTCAACCACGTCTCCCGCGCAAAGGTTTCTCAGCTACATTTCCAAAAGCCATAACACATAACGCTACCCCAGCGGTTTATGGTTAAAGTAAGTTTAGACGAGGGCCTAAGGGGCTAAGGGACGCCACCTTAAAGGGGTATGGCTACAAAAAGGCTCCTGCGCCATATAGTCCCCGGACATGGACAAGGCCCTTGCGCGACAACCCCCGCATACGTTGACATATTCGCAGGCGCCGCAGCGCCCCCCCAGGCGTCCAAAGTCGCGCATGTCTTGGAATACCCCTCCCCTCTCCCAAATTTCTTGAAAAGTTTGTTTGAGAATATTGCCCGCTGAAACGGGGAAATAACTGCAGGGCAACACCTCCCCGTCCACGTCAATGAAGCAAATGAGTTGGCCCGCCAGGCAACCCTTGGAGCCGCCCGTGGAGAAAGCCAGGGAGCGGCGTTTGTATTTTTCTCCGGCGGCCTTCGCCCGCTGCAATACCACGCGGTAATAGTGGGGGGCGCAGGTGGGGCGTACCAACAACTCGTCTTCTTTTTGTTCCATCTCGGCGTGCCACTCCAAAATGGCGTCATAGTCCTCTGGGGAAATCAGCTCCGCTAAAACCTCCTCGCCGCGGCCTGTGGGCACCACCATAAACATATACCAGGCGGTAGCCCCCATCTGTTTAGCCATAGCATAGGTTTTAGCAATTTCCCCCTGGTTACGCTTCGTAAACGAGGAGTTAATGAGGAAAGGAATGTGGTGCTTGCGAAACAAGCGCGTGGCATTCAACGTGCCCATGAAGGCCCCTTTCTGGGAGCGAAAGTCGTCGTGCACTTCAGGAGAAGCGCCGTCCAAACTCAAGGACACCATGCGAATTCCCGAAGCCAAAATGCGCTCGCAAACCGCGTCCGTCACCAAAGTGCCGTTGGTGGCCAGGCACATGCGCAAACCTTTTTTTGTGCCATAGTCGGCAATGTCAAAAATGTCCTCGCGCAACAAAGGCTCTCCGCCCGAAAGCACCAACACGGGGCTTGCGAAAGCGCAAATGTTGTCAATAACCCTAAAGGCCGTCTGCGTGTCAAAATCCGGGTGCCCACAAACCTCGGCCTCGGAGGAGGAGCGGCAATGCACGCAACGCAAATTGCACCTTCGTGTCGTCTCCCATGCAACCCATTTGGGGTGAAATTCCATGTCGTCTCCCGTTTGAGGCGCCAACTTCGCACAGCCCCATGGCGCTGTGTCACCGGCATGTCATGGAGGCGTCCGGCTGCACGCACTTCAACACAAAACCCGTCTAAGTTTCGTCGCGGGCCACGGTTGCAAACACGTCTGCAATTTGGGTGAAAACGGCCACCAGCTTGGGATCGAAATGCGTGCCGCTGCCTTCTTCAATCAACTGCTTGGCTTGCTCGGCAGGCATGGGCTGTTTATAGGGGCGAGCCGAAACCAGCGCATCATAGACGTCCACAATGGCCATAAGCCGCCCTTCCAGAGGAATGTCGGCGCCCCTCAACCCCAAAGGGTAGCCGCTCCCATCCCATTTCTCGTGGTGTCCGCCGGCAATGAGTCGAGCGTGGCGCAAAAAAGAGTTGTCGTTGGCCTGCTCATTCATATTCTTTTCAATCTTCACAATGGCTTGCACACCTGTTTCCACGTGCTTTTTCATCACCTCAAATTCTTCCGGAGTCAGCCTGGAGGGTTTGTTCAAAATGGCGTCGCTGATGGCGAGTTTTCCCACGTCGTGGAGCTGGGAGGAAAAAATAAAATGCTCCAAATTCCAGGAGGAAATTTCCTGTGCATATATCCCCTCCTCTAAAGTCTTCTCTGCCAGAAGCCTCAAATATTTCTGTGTCCTAAACGTATGGCTACCCGTGGTACAGTCCTTAAACTCAATGAGGTCAGCCACCGTACTCATAATGGAGTTTTGGAGTTTGGAAATTTGAGAAGTTTTCTGCGCCACCATTTTCTCCAAGGAGGCGTTGAAATTTTTGAGTTGTCTTTCGTGCTCTACAATTTGCAGGTGGTTTTCAATACGTTTCAGGAGGAGGGGTGCGCAGAAGGGTTTAGAGACATAGTCTATGGCCCCCAGGGAGAGTCCCTTCAACTCGCTGCCCTCATCGGCTCTCGCCGTCAGGAAAATAACGGGAATGTACTTCCACTGGGGACTGCTTTTGAGCGCACGAATCACTTCATAGCCGTCCATATCCGGCATCTCCACATCCAAAAGGATTAAGTCTGCCAGGACATGTTGCAAGAGGTTGAGGAGAATTTCTCCCGAGAGAATGGGGTAGAGACGATATAAGTCTCCGAGCATGCTTTTCCCGGCTTCCAAGTTGCTCAGGTTATCGTCCACCAGCATGATGGTTTTGCGTTCAGGAAGCGTTTCCATATTCACGGCCCAGCTTTGGTTTTTTCATTGGAGTGAGGGTTTTGACGCGCTTTTATTTCCGTCAAGTGCTCGGCCATGTGCTCAAAATCCAACAAGAGAGCCTTTTCTTTGAGCCAGGCCACCAATTCCGCCCCGGCGCCGGGGGCATATGTACAGGAGTCCAAGGCTTCCATCGCCTGATTCATCAAGTCTATGTCAAAGCTTTCACAGGCTTTGCGCAACACTTCCAGCAATGCCCCTTCAGGCTCGTTTTGAAGGGGTTTAGAGGGGGCACGGGCTTCCCATTTTTCCAAAAGCGCGGACAGCAGTTTCTCCGTTGCCTCCAAAAAAGGCGCATGGTGGGTTTGAACAAAGGCGAAGTCACCCGCCTTGGCTGCCTCTTCCAGGGCTTCGGCCAAGTCTCCTACTCTGTCGGCGCCGATGTTGCGGCTGCTGCCCTTAATGCCGTGTACCACAATGCCATAGCTGGCCAGCGTTTGGGGGGAGACGGAGCGGATTTTTTCGAGCAAGTCCGAGGTATGTCGGGTATAGGAGCCGACAATACCCCAATAGGTTTGGACATTACCGCCGAACCTGGCCACCCCCTTGTCCACGTTTAGGCCCTCTATTTTTTCGTTGGCCAAAACCGGGGGGAGGGGCGAGGCTGCTTTCATAGGGGTTTGGGCTTCATGGGGGAGGGGTTCATCTTTTAGGGGGCATTGGGGGAGGGTAGGGGGGGCCGCTGTTTCCTTTTTTTCCCCTTCCGACTCTGTGGTTTTCCTCTGTATCCACTGGCGAACAATCCAATCCAACCGGACAATGTCGACGGGTTTAGGGAGGAAGGCCTGGAAGCCGTTTTGGAGGAACATTTCTTCTGTGCCCACCACAGCGTTGGCCGTCAGCGCGACAATGGGCACATTCCGAGCATATTCGGACGCCATTTGGCGGATGAGGCGTACGGTCTCCACCCCATCCATGTCCGGCATCATATGGTCCATAAAAACGGCGTCATATTTCACGTGGGGTTGTTTCAACAACTCAATGGCGGCCTGGCCGCTTTCGACGCAGTCCACCTGCATGCCATAGGGTTGCATGAGGCCCTTGGCCACGTCCAAGTTAATGGGCATATCATCCACGACAAGGACTCTGGCGTTAGGGAGGTATACGCGAGAGAGTTTCATATTGCGGCGGAGCTGGGTGGTAGAGAAGTTAAATTTAGACAAGCTTTCAGCCACCTCTTGGCCGATGGGGGTTGGGCTCCTCTGCTTTTGGCGTATTCTCACTTTGAAGGTGCTGCCGCGTCCATATTCGCTTTCGACGGCAATGGTGCCCTCCATCATTTCGACGAGGTGTTGGGTAAGGGGCAAGCCCAGGCCCGTACCTTCTATTTTGCGGTTGGCTTTGGTATCCACCTGATAATAGTCCGCGAAAATTTTCCCGAGGTTTTGGGGGAGAATACCCGTACCGGTATCCTTAATGTTAAAGAGCAGCCAGAGGTAGGGCTCTTTATCCTTTTCGAAGGAGAAGTGGAGGGAGACGGTGCCGACGCGGGTATATTTGAAGGCATTGGAGATGAGGTTGTTGAGGATTTGTTTGACGCGCAAGTCGTCGCCGAAGAGGCGGCTGGGGATATGGGGGTCAACATGAAGCTCAAAATGGACGGGTTTTTCGGAAATACGGACCATGTTTTGGCTCACCGTGTCGCTGATAAGCTCTGCCAACTCATAGTCCACGGGGCTGATTTCAAATTTGCCGGAGTTGATTTTGGAGATGTCGAGGATGTCGTTGATGATGTTGAGGAGTGTGGAGCCGGAGTTGAAAATTTTTTCGAGGTTTTCTGCGCATTCGGGTTTGCAGTTTTTTTGGAGTGTCAGCTCGGTCAGGCCAATAACGGCATTGAGCGGCGTACGCATTTCATGGCTCATATTGGCCAGGAAGTGGGACTTGGCCTCATTGGCGGCGACAATGGCTTCGTTGAGCTCCTTGAGGTTTTGGTTTTGCGCCTTAATGAGGAGGAAGGGGCGGGCTGCATATTCAGAAAAAATAAAGGCGATGAGGAGGCTGACGCCGAGAAAAATAGCGGCCGCCAAAAGCAACATTCTTCTGCCTTCGGCCACGGGGCTGTTCTGCAAAGGCGCATAGGCGCCCAGCACCCAGCCTGCGGTCACATCGTCCAAAGTCAACCATGAAAATATGCCCTCTTGGCCATTCTCTTGGGAGAAGTCGAAAGTTTCGGACTTGCTTTGAATGGCCTTGACGAAGGTGGCAAGCCAGCGGACCATGTCCGGGTCTCCCAAAAGCGCCTCATCCGGCTCATAAATGTTGAGACGCCCGAGGACGTGCTCCGGAATGGGAGAGACGAGGGCCAAGCCATGCTCATCCGACATATAGAGGCTGCCCTTGAGGCTGCCCACATCCCAGCGTTTGGAGGGGCTATATAACAGCTCTTGGAAAATGAGGCCGTTAATGGCCACCGCCAAGACTCTGTCCTCGTCGATGGGGGTATTAATATAAATTAACAGTTGCTTAGTCTTAGCGTCCTCCCGAATGGTGGTAATGGTTTCTTCGCCCTCAAAGGCTTTTTTCAAATATTCGCTCGTCAAGAGGCGGTGGATGGGAGCGGAGGACTCGCCCCAGGAAACCACCACAGCCTCGCGACTGAAAACGGTGAAAGCCAGAAAGTCCGGGTAATAAGCCTGGGCCTGGGTGAAGACTTCGTCCAGCTTGTTGGGGGGAGCCGCGGCCACGCGCAGGGCAACGGCCTTTGCATCCGCCTTCAGAAGCGTAATTTTTGTCCTGACAAAGTCCCCGGCAATGCGGTTAAGGGTGATGAGGTCTCCCCGCATGCCTTCCATGAGGCTGCTTTGGGTAAGAAAAATGCTGATTCCCGTAAGCGCCACCGTAAAGGCAACCACAATGCTGCTGATAACCAAAGCCACCTTGAGGTGGATGGACATGAAAACCTCTCTTTCACCCAAGACTCGGCGCGGAACCTTTCACCTAAGTTGCGCCGGCCTCATCTCCGCTTCTCCAACAAGCTCAAATGGAATAAGCTGGGCCTATGGCACCAAGGCATAATGCCTCATGGCAGGAGCCCACCGCCTGCTGCCGAAGCTCAAAACCGCATTTTGAGAGCCTTATTCGCATATATTAACGGGGATGTATTCTATACACTACAATGTTCGTTCTTTGCAATAAGGAAAACTTTATTCTATTCTCTTTATTTTTAGCGCCTTTAGGCTAAGTCCCGGGGTTAAACGAGGGCTAACGCCTGTTAAGGCTAACCCACCACTGACACCCCCTGCCCTCTTCTACTGCCCCCTACATTGCCCTTCATAAGCTTTTATGCCTCATCGCATACTCAAGCTAACCGCATACGCTTTCTCATGTATTTGGATATGCCGCCGGTGTGTGCAAAAATCCGCTTGGGGGGGTAGGAAAAGCCGCTCTAAAAGAACGGCTTGGGGGGTGAAGGAGAAAAAAGGATGAACTAAATACCTGAGATAGGAACTTTTGGAACCACAACCGGCTCTTTTTCCGGCGCGTAAATCCAATATTGGATAGCGTCGCTTTTGTAGTCGTTCTTGAAGCCTTGGTTGACGTGAGCATAGTTGAAATTCGTGCCGCCGGCTTGAGCGATGACGGGGCCCTCCTCCTCAGAAAACTTATATTCGTCTGTTTCAGGCCGTACTACGGCGGTATGGTCTCTCCCGCTGCCTCCGGGGACTGGCTGAATGGCCACAGCTGGTTTCCCGTCGTTAGCCGCATCCTGCGCTTCTTTCGCGCTCACCTTTTTCCAACCCCCGTTTCCCTTTTCATTCTCTTCCAGCCAGTTGCTCATGTCATAGGCGAGTTGCTCTTTGCATTCTTTTATATCTATCTCGACAGCTTTGCCTTTCTCGTCAGCACGGTATGCTTTGAGCGCGCCATCCTCTCCTTGGCGAACCTCGACAGCGTTGCCATCCTTATCAACCCAATGCGGAATCTCCGCCCCCATCGCCTTCGTCACATCCGAGACGAAAATGTTGCAATAAGTGCCATTGCCATCCTTGAAATAGCGAGAATTTTCCTCAACCGAGAATTGGTCAATAACTGCGTCATATTGTTCGGGTGAACGATTGGCTTCAGAGCTTCTGGCTGCTGTTTGTTCATCGAGGATTGACAACGAATGACCTTTGTCGGAGCCCACATGGGTCGCCTTCACCTTCTCACCACCCATATAGGCATATTTCTTGCTGTGTTTGAATTCCGTTGAATCCGACATGTTCTTCACCGTATATGGCGCCGACACCCCCTCCCTATTCTCTTCGTTCCCGTCATAGGTACTGTCTTGGCCTTGAAGATACATCTGCCTTGCCACCTGCTCTGCCACATTCGCATTCGGTGTCTCATTCGTCTTCGCCGCCTGGGTTTCAGCATTTCGAAAATATTGCATCCATCTTTGTGTTGTGTTTAACAAATGAACTGTGATATCTCCCATGACACTAACTCCTTAAAAATATAAATAAATTATTGTTTTAAAATTAATTTCCTTAAAACTGCTCTCCATTATCTGTTTCTCTATTTTGTTGTTTTTCTTAATAATCCCCCCCTAATAACCCCCCTTTAGACGCATATTGCTTGTTCCTAGACACGGTAATTTTGAATGATTGCCTTCTTCGTGTCGTGCTCCACTTGCAACATATTGCTGACTGCTGTAAGTATACGGTTATATGTCTGCATTTCTTCTTGGTATTTGATGAGAGCCTGATCATAGGCCTTCTTCTCATCCTCACTCGCATTCGAGCCTGGATAGGTTGGCATGGTGGGCTTGCTGACGCTGTCCAGCATCGAAAACAGGCCTCCCCCCCCACTATGGCTTCCCACTCCAACATAATTACCGCTGTCAAATCCATCGCTTATTCTATAGGTGGGCGTTGTTGTCTTCGGCGCCACATTCCCATTTTGAGGAACATTTGACGGCGTATTGCTGTATAATAATTTTTGTGTGTTGCTTCCTGATGGCTGACTTGTTGACAGGTATTGCGTTTTTAAGCCCATGACTCTAACTCCTTAAAATAAAATGTTAATGTATGAATGAATGGCCGCCGAAATGACGGCCTTCAAAAATGCCCCCCCCTCGCTATCAACCTCGGCTTTCGGTGTTGTTTGTGTTTGCAAACACTCCCCCCATCCACCCCAATGTTATTTATTGAGGCTTTTATGCTGCTTGTGTTTGCAAACACCCCCCCCAACAACCTCCCCCCTATGGCTATATCAACCGAGGCTTTTAATGCTGTTTGTTAGGTTTTTGAATCCCCCCTACAACAACCACCTTACATTAATATTATCCTACTTTTGAATACAAAGTTGCTTATGTGGGCACAAAAAGTGTTTTTTTAGTTAACCTATTGAAAATATTTGCCTTATCTTTTGGCTTGCGCCCATGGGTTTTCAAAAAAGTTTTCCTTGCAGCAGCTTTCTCTGGGCTTGTGGCAAGGGTGTTTTGCCCTTCAAGCGCTGCCAGGCTGAAGCTCAGCTTTGCTGAAGCTCAGCTTTGCTGAAGCTCAGCTTTGCTTCGCTTGACTTTGTTTTGCTCAACTGAAACGCGCTGCGCTGTTGAAGCTCACTGTGTTCTCTTGAGCCCCCTGCGTTCCGTCCGGCTCCGCCTCGTTGGAGACCCGTCCTGCTTGCCTGTGCTGCACTTTGTCCAGAGTACTGTGGTTTGTGGCGCAAAAAAACCTCTGCCACCCTGAGGTGGCAGAGGGGAAAGCTCTAACTCCCGCCTCCAGCTTATTCCAACGTTATTTTTCGGATGCGGTGGTTCGTGCTGTCCGCCACATAGAGGTTGCCTTTTGAATCTATGGCAATGCCGTTGGGATTACAAAACTGTGCGGCAGTTCTCGTGCCGTTGAGAGAGCCACACCTGCCGCTGCCAGCAAACGTGGTGACCACGCCTGTTGGCGTCACCTTGCGAATGCGGTGGTTATAGGTATCCGCCACATAGAGGTTGCCCATTGCGTCTGCTGCGATGCCACGAGGATGGTAAAACCGTGCGGCACTTCCCGCACCGTCGCGAAATTCGGCCACACCATCGCCAGCAAGGGTGCTGACGACGCCTTCCGGCGTCACCTTGCGAATGCGGTTGTTATCGCTATCCGCCACATAGAGGTTGCCTGCTGAGTCAACGGTGATGCCATAGGGGCTTTTAAACCGTGCGACAGTCAATGCATTGCCGTCGGCAAAGTCGCCATTGCCTTTGCCTATCGGACCGCTGCCGGCAAAGGTGCTGACGACGCCTGCCGGCGTCACCCTACGAATGCGGTGATTCTCGGTATCCGCCACATAGAGGTTGCCTGTCCTGTTGTCTATGGTGATACCCCAAGGATTATTAAAGCGTGCGGTAGTTCCCGTGCCGTCGCGCCAGCTGGTCACGTCGCTGCCGGCAAATAGGATGACCACACCCTGCGGCGTCACCTTGTGGATACGGCTGACGAAATGTTCCGCCACATAGAGGTTGCCTGCTGTGTCCATGGTGATGCCCGTAGGATCAAAAAACCATGCGTCGACGCCTATACTGTCGTCCCACCCGTCGCAGCGGCCAGCAAAGGTGGTGACCATCCTGGTTTCCGCGTCAATCCTACGGATGCAGTCGTTGCCGTGATCCGTCACATAGAGGTTGCCTGCTGAGTCAATGGCGATACCTTCAGGAAAATTAAACTGTGCGGCAGTTCCCGTGGCGTTGAGAAAGTTGGCCGAACCGCTTCCAGCAAAGGTGCTGACGGTGGCCGTTGACACACAAACACCCGCCTCACAAACCTGGGTTGCGTCGTCACAGCACGCCATACCGCACGCGGTTTGGCCACCCATGCACGCAACACCTTCCCTCCTTATTTTTTCACAGGTGCCCTCGGTTTGGCCAGGCCCTTTGGGAACGCACTTTTCGTCGTTGCCACAGGTGTCTTTGGGGCTGCTATAACAAACGGAGCCCGGAGGACAGCCCTTGCTGCATGGGACATAGGGCGCCCCGAACAATATATCCTCTGCCACACATATGCCATTATCACCCGGCTTCGCGTCGATACCGCCATAACAAATCGTATTCGGAAGACAGGTGACGTCATTGCCTTCTTTGCATGGGATGGGTTGCCCTGGCGGTATACATATGCCTTCGTTTGCCGGCACCGTAGGGTCATCGCGCAAACAAAAAGCGTCCGGAGAACAGTCGTCGTCATGGACGACTTGGCATGGGACGGGCGGCGCATCTATCCTAAAATGCACCTTCACCGAAGCTGAATCCTTCCCACCCGCATCGCCCCTAACGACAATGGTGTGGGCGCCGTTGTCCAACGAGGCCAAAGCGCAACTAAAGGCTTGGTTCTCCACCTTGCAAGAGTTGCATGCCGCACCGCTTTGCCCCTCCAAACAAAGGGCCACCTTTGTCATATCCTTCAAAGTGGAGCCCTTTACCTCGGCAAGCGACGCATAGGTGCTGCCCTCCATAGGACTGCCCACGCTAATCAGGTAGGCGCATATGCCGTCTTCGTTCGGCTTCGCGTTGTCGCTGTGAAAACAAACAGCGCCTTCCTGAGGACAGTCCTCATTTGCTTTGCATGCGCCAGGTATAGGGCAGGCAGAAACCAAAAGCGTCAAGGCAAAGGCTTGGCAGAGCTTTCGTGTCTTCATAAACGTTCCCCTCAAAAGTTTTTGCGTCTATTGTTATGAATCCCCCGCGGCACTTCCTCTCCCCCATTGCCGATGCCCTCCACCTTGCATGGCTGCTTGTTAAAAAAACAGAATAAAGAGTCCTTCAGCACATGCCCATGTTGGTGCTGCCCCCCAAACCGACACACACTTATATTATCGGTATTGTATTTTTAAAGTTGCTAAATCAACCTAAAAAAAAGGGGAGGTATTCATTCATTTAAAATACCAAAGAAATTCTTTTGGCCCCCGCCTCTACCCCTCCCTTAGGAGGAGACGCAAATGCTGTATGCGGGCGGCCAACTGGCTTCTGTCCATTTGGGCATAGGCTTTGGGCAAGAGGCTGCGCCGTGTACACTCCTGTACCGCTACGAGGTTTTGTAACTCCATCTCCAAGGGGTAGGAGGGAGGAATAAAATCCTCCAACACCTCCAATAACTCGGCCCTCCCCAGCCTCGCCCGCCCCCTCCCCTCCGCTAAAAACTGGGCGCGTACCAACAAGGCCTCTATGTCCGCCCCACTCAAACTTTTGTCCATACAGTGCTTCGCAAAGTCCGCCTCCTCCACTTCCAACTTCAGCTTCTTGCACATGGCCGCATAGAGGGCATTCTTCTCCTCGGCCGTCTCCGGGTGAAACAAAGCCAGGTGCTCCTCGGCACGCCCCTGGCGCTTTAAGTCTATGGGCAGCTTGTCCGGGCGGCACGTCAACAAAAACCAAATCATTTTTCCGCGGTATTGCGTGTCCCCCATCAACGCAGCCATGGAAGCAAAAACACGGTTGGAAGTCCCAGAGTCCCCTGAAGCGTCCCTGCTGCCTAAAAAAGCATCCGCCTCGTCCACTATCACCACCACCGGCCATAAAGCTTTTAATACGGAAAAAATACGCTCAAGGTTAGCTTCTGTTACCCCCTGCCACTGGCTCCTGAAATTGAGAAACTTGACGCAGGGAATCCCTACCTCCCCCGCAAAACAACTCGTCATATAGGTTTTCCCTGTCCCTACGGGGCCTGCCAGCAAATAACCCATGGGTAATACCCCTAGGGCCCCCCGCTTTAGGGCCCCCGCCGCCTCCCTTAACATCCCCTTCGCCGCCTCATGCCCCGCCACCGCCTCCAGCCCAAAGGAAGGCTCTATAAACTCCAAAAGGCCCTGGCACTGCGCCGCAATGGCCTCCTTCTTCGCCTCCTTCAACGCCGCCAGAGAAATCTTTTGGGCCCTGCTTTGCGCAAGGTTAAACAAACGCTCCAAGTGCAAACACGAAAGGCCGGAGCTCAGTTTCACAAAAGCCTCAAGCCCTACCTCGGACAGCGAAGCCATTTTTCGGCCCGCCAACTTGTGCCGGAGAAAACGGCGGCGGCCCGCTTCGTCGGGAAGCGCCAACTCCACCGTCGCTACATAGGGGTTTTTCACCAGGCGCGCAGAAATGTCCGCCAAACTTTCACTCACCAATACAATGGACACGTCCGCTGCTAAAAACTGCACGTCCGACGCCCACCGCAACAAGCTTACCAATATAAAACGGTCCTCCGCGGACAAGGAGGCCCCCTCCGCTGCCGGCGCCAACGTCTCGGCAAAGTCCAGCACCAGGGCCACGGACTTGCGCTCGCCTATGCGCAAACGCAAAAAAGTTTCAAGCAGCTGCAAAGCTTTGCCCGGCTCCTTCGGCAAGGCATTCGTAAACGGCGTGCCGTGCACAGCGTCATAGCCAGCCATGGTTTTGGAAATGTCCGGCATGGACTTTCCGTCCAGCGCGCGAATGCCCGAGGAGCGGTTGTAGGAGAGTATGTGGTCGCGCCCCGCAAATAACTCCTGGGCTAAAAAAACCGCTAAAGGCCCATAGCCGGCCCCACCTCCCCCCTCACCCCCTAGGGGCTGCAAGTCTTTCACCGCTCCGTGTAATATAAAAGTGCATACGGTACGGCTAAAATAGGCTTGGGCCAACTTCTGCGCCCATGCAGGCATGCCTTCCAGCGGCTTTGTGTCCTTCATCCAATCCCCCTGCTCAAATCATTGGGGCTGCGTCTTTTGCAATGTCTTCGAAAGCCGCACGTAGCTGTTCTCACTTGCCGGCACATCCATCTCCACAACAAAGGGCTCATAACCCTCCGCAGACATGGAAATGCGTACCTTGCCCGCAGGGACTCGGAAAAAACGCGGCCACATCCGAAGGGGGCCTTTGTCTTTGTCCAATACCTCTTGGTCGTTAATCAATACCCCTACCTTCTCCCTCTCTAACTCCTTGGGTACCTCCAGCAAAACATTGCCCATGGGTATAGACGTCGGCCAAACCAAAATAACAACCGCTATAAAAACGGCTAGCAGAGACACGGCCCATACCCAAAGGTATTTCTTTAGCAGAGAAACTTGAGGAGAAAACGACACCAACGAAGTCCTGCTCTCCCTCTCGTTCGACGCCTTGAATAAAGTCGGTCCTTCCGTGACGACAGGAGGGGCCATATTCTCCCCACCCTCCAAACCCAGCGTGTCGTCCACCGGCGACAACTCTTCTCCCGTGGTGCTCGACACCTCAGGGACACCCTCGGAAATCGCCCCCCCGTCGGTTGCAGCATCCTGCGGAATCGCCTGCTCGTCGGTACGCTCAAAAAAGAGGTCCTTGCTATCAAACTCCGGGGCTATAGGCTCAACCAGGCACTCTTCAAGGTATCTCTTTTCGTCCGCATATTGTTGGGCAAACGAGACTTGCATGTATTCTGCAAGGCTCTGACTGGTGAAGGTCTCATCCAACCCACACAGAAAAAGCCATAAGTCATCACCCATGTCGCTGGCATATTGGTAGCGATCTTCCACATTCTTCGCCAGCGCCTTCATGACAATCTTCTCTAGGGCTGAAGGAATGTCGCCGTTGACGGTGGTCGGCAAGGCCACTTCGGCTTTCCGGACTTTCTCCAATACCGAAAAGTCCGTCTTCCCCGAAAATAAACGCTTGCCCGTCAATAACTCATAGAGACAAATGCCTATCCCAAAAATATCGGAACGTCTGTCGACAACATCGCCGCAAACTTGCTCGGGACTCATATAGGAAAATTTTCCCTTGAGCGTCCCCGCTGCTGTTTTGGTGCTCTTGTTCACCGCCTTGGCAATGCCAAAATCGATGATTTTCACATCCCCATCAAAACCAACCAGAATGTTTTGCAAGGACACGTCACGGTGGACAATGCCCAACCCGTTGCCTTGCTCATCCTCACGGCGATGTGCATAGTCCAAACCCCTGCAACAACACGCCATGACATAACAGGCAAACGGTATCGGCGGCGGCATCGCACGCTGAGCACACCCGTCAAACAATACGCGCAAATCCCTGCCATGCACGTATTCCATCGCAATGTAATAGTCCGAATCCTGCCCAAGCCCATAAATTTTGCAAATGTTGGGATGATCGAGTTGGACCGTAATTTTGGCCTCGTCAATAAACATGGAGATGAATTCGGTGTCCTCTGCAACATGCGGCAAAATACGCTTAATGGCGACCAAACGCTTGTGGCCTATCGCCGTCTTGCCCAACCATACCGCAGCCATACCTCCACTCTTAATGTGCTTGAGAAGAAGGTATTTCTGCCCAAAGAGCGTGGGCTTTATGTTGTATGAATTCGTCACAAAAGACCTAAAAAACTGAAACGTTGAATAAATACTCTTCTGTGCCTTAACACAACCTTTCTTTAGACAACCCTCGCACCTTGCCCCCTCCCACCCCCACCCTCCCCCTTCAACGGCCCGCCAAAACCTCCGCCGGAGCCGCCTTCAATAAACGCCGACTGGGCCTCCAAGCCCCTAAAAATGCAGCCAATATGGCCCCCCCTATCCCACCTGCATACCCCATCGGCGGAAGCATAAAAAAATGGGACGGTAGCCCGGATATGCCTCCAAATGCCTGTAATAAAAAATGATTTATTAAATACCCACCCCCCCAGGCGGCCATCGCCCCTAGCCCCCCACCCAATAAGGCCAAAACAAGGGCCTCTATAAACACCAGCCCCACCAGTTGAGCAGAGCTCGCCCCCGTGGCACGAAAAATAGCAAATTCGCTTTCTCGTATGTGCAGCGAGTGCGACAGGCCTTGGGCTATGTTCATCGCCGCCAATAGGCCAATCAACACGGACAACAAGGACAAAGCCCCTGTCGTTGCCCATATGGCCAGCCCAAGTTGCTGCGCCCACCGGCGCTCCCCCTCGTCCGTCTTAAACCCCCTCCCCTCCAACTGCGCAATGACGGACGGCAAGTGCGCACTGTCGTCAACCTCAACCACTACCGAGGAATATTGCTCCGCCTCCCTCCCCAAGGTACGGTTGAGTCGCTTCGCGGACTCCAAGGGAATGGAAATGCCGGCCAAAAAAGCCCTCGGCGAAAAACCCGCTACAAAAAATTCCTGACCCACCCTCTCCCCCGCACTCCCTGCAAAAAAACTCTGGTTGAAAACCACGTCAAAACCAAAACCCCTCAACAGGTCGCCCTTCAACAAAGGCATCCCATTCTTGGGGGCAAAATGTTGGTTGTAGACGTCTATTAAATAGCTGCTGAGCACCACCGGCACCGCCTCCTCGTCGTCAACAAACGGCTCCTGTGTCGTCCCCTCCTCAAACAATGCCGGCTCAACCCCTACCGCCATAACCTCCAGCCCCATGTGGATGCGCATGCCTAAAATGTTGTCGTTTATCCGCGTTATGCCCGGAGCACGTACTTCCATCTTCCTAAAAAGAGTCCGCACATGCTCAAGCTTTTGAAAGTCTGCACACGCAGCTTCATCCAACTTCTTGTATTCCGTTTCACCCACCGTCCATGGCGGCGCTTTTATTTCTACCCTCTTGGCCTCTATAGGAAATAAATGCTGAATAAAGGCCGTTAGCCCAAAACCCAACCCTAAAAAAAACAACAGAGAGCCTACCGCTAAGCCAATGCCAAAAATCGACGAAGAGACCAGCCCAACATCCCTCTTCAACGACAGACGCAACAGTTTCTGCAAAGCCCAAAACTTCATTGCAGCCGCCCCCCATCCAAACGGAGGTGGCGCCCAGCTGCACTCAACAACAAAGGCTCATGCGTCGCCACCACCAAAGTGAGGCCCTCAACATTCAAACGCAAAAGCAAGTCTACAATGCCTTGCGTGGTCTGCGCATCCAAGTTGCCTGTGGGCTCGTCGCACAACAAAAGACGTGCACCCGCAAACAGCGCACGTGCAATGGCGACACGCTGCCGCTCGCCTCCCGAAAGCTGCGCAGGCGTGGACTTGGCCTTCCCATGCAAACCCACCGCCTCCAACATTTGCAAAGCCCGGGACTTCACTCCTCCTTGAGAGACTTTTGAAAACAAGGCCGGCAAGGCAACGTTGTCCTCTGCGGACCAGCCTTGAATGAGGTGGAAACTTTGGAATACGCTGGCCACCGTCTCGGCTCTCAATTTGGCCAACGCCCGCGAAGAGCGTTTGCCCAATAACTCGCCACCCACATAAACCTCCCCCTCATAGGCTAAGTCCAGCCCCCCTAAAATGTTTAATAACGTCGTCTTGCCGCTGCCGGACTTGCCCGTCAACGCAACAAACTCCCCCGCAGCAACCTCTAAATTTGGAATGGACAACGCATGCACAACCTCCGCATGCGTTGCCTTCTCAAATGTTTTTGTCAGCTTGTGGACAACAATCACTTGAAGTCCGTCTCCACAAAATGCTCCCCAACAAGCTGAGCATGGCCCTCTCCTGTCCGTAGCCCAAACAACACATATTCTGCTTTCTCCAGCGGCCTTTTCCCTAAAATACTTCTAAAAAACGGATCCTTCATCAAACCATTGAGGTGAAATACCGCCGCAACCGGAAACTTCACCATCTCCTTCATCACGGCTTTTTGCAAAACATTGGACGCCTTAGGCTCATAGTCATGCAAGCTGTCTGCAATATACGCTCTGCCTTTCCCCAAGTCCTGGGCCAACAACTTCTGTTCTCCCACTTGTGCTTGCCAAACCGGTACCTTGGAATCCGCTTGCACCACCGCAACTTCGTCTTCAACTAACAAAGAAGCCAAGGCACTCAAAGACTGTTCCACTCGCTTCCCTTCTTTGAGCAAAACGTCCAGGCTCCAGTGGAATTCACTCGAATCTTCATCATCCTCATCCTCGGCTGCTGTCGTCTGCATCCAACCTCTCAACAACACAGGTGACTCAAAGTGTTGTTTCCATATGTCCAACTTGTCGTCCTCAACGGAGCCCAACATTCGTACGATGAAGCGGTGTTGGAGCAGTTCGGTATACCAATCCCATGTCGCAGAAGACCAAATCCCAAGCACTGCATCACCTAGGCCTTGGGGCCATTGCTTGGGTTTAAACAATGCCGTCTTCATCGCCGGCACCAAAGCCTCCTCACCCTGGCGCCACGTCACATCCACCACCACCTTCATCCTCGGCTGCATCCCAAACGCTAGCCCCACCCACTCCACCTCCTCACTCCTATTCTCGTTAGGCCGCACCCACAGAGAGAGGACTCTTTCGGCAGAAAGCCTTGAACTGATTTTGGAAAGCATCTCTTTGTGCTTGGCCCAACTCTTCTCTGCAGCAAGCTGTGTCGTCTTCTGCAAAACCTCCAAGTCATCGCCGACTAAAATAAGCGCATAGCCAGGCTTCTGTGCCCAAACGACAAAATCGCCAGAGCCCATCTTCCAAGCACGCAATCCTTGGGGCATGTCAGGCTGCGCCTCCCACTCTCCTTGGCTTAGAAAATGTTTTTCGAAGGCAGCCAAAAACAAAGCTTCGTCGGACACAGGCACAGCAAACAACATAGGCTCCTTGCGCATATTGCTGGCCAACATCAACGGAGCTTGAGTGTGGATGCCCATCCCCTGCCACATGGACAAATCAAATAAATCCAATCCCCTCCCCTCTTTCACCTTTTCTTGGAGTGTCTCCAATACTTTTCTCAGAGGCTCCCAAGACGAGCGAAGCTTCACCTCTTCCGCCGAGGCCTTCACCGCCTCCAAGGAAGAAACCACCACAAACCCCTCCATCTCCTCGGGTACCCAAGCAGCTAAATCCACCACCTTCTCATCCGGTATGGAAGGCGTTGGACTTCGTTTCATGCAGCCCATGCCCAACATCAGCGCCAAAATTCCAATGGCATATGCCATTCTTCGCGTCATCGTCGTATACCTGCTTTTTGAGTGTCCCAAGGGGTAAAACTCCTCTTTAAATATCTTGAGTGAAAGGGTGGATAATCCTCACTCGAAGTCCGTCTCTGTGAAATGCTCCCCAACAAACTGAGCATGGCCTTCTTCTGCCCGCAACCCCAGCAACATGTATTCCGCTTTCTCCATCCGCCCTTCACCCAAAATGGCGTGAACCGCCTTCTCCTTCGCCAAAGTATTGAGGTGCGCTGCAAAAGCAACCGGAAACCGCATCATTTCTTGCATAACAGCTTTTTGCAAAACATGGGGCGTCTCCTCATGCCCATAACTGTGCAAACCGTTTGCTATGCGTAGTTTGCTCTTATCCAAAACCTGTACCAACAACTTCTGCTGCCCTACCCGCATTTGCCAAACCGGTATATGGAAACCCGCTTGTGCCGTTTCCGCTTTTTCTAGGGAAAACAAAAAAGCCAACGCGCTCAAAAAGCCTTCTGTATCGCTTTCCTTGCTAAAGAAAAAGTCCACACTCCAATGGAGTCTCTCCCAAAAATCTCCTGCGCCTGTCGCTTCCTGAGGCCAGACTCTCCATAACACAGGAGAGTTGAGTCTCTTTGTCAATAACTCCAACAGCTTCTCCTCGGCCCCATCCAAGTCCCGCCCCCGGCTGGAATAGCGTTTGAGCATTCCCACATACCAATCCCACGTCGCAGAAGACCAAAAACCCAACAACACGCCCTCTAGGCCTTGAGTCCATTTTTCTGAATCCAACGGCATCGTCTGCATCGCCGGCAAAAAAGGCTCCTCCCCCTGACGCCACGTCACATCCACCACGACCTTCGCCCTCGGCTGCATCGTAACCGCTAACCCTATCCACGCTACCTCCTTGAGCCTGCTCTCATGGGGATGAATCCACGCAGACACAACGCGGTCAGAAGGAAGCCTTGAGCCAATTTCCAACATCTCCTCCTTGTGCTTGGCCCAACTCTTCTCTGCGGAAAGTTGTGCCGCCCTCTGCAAAACTTCCAAAGAGTTGCCCACGAGAAGAAGTGCATGGCCAGGCTTTTGTACCCATACGACAAAATCATCTGCGTCCATCTTCCAGGCACGTAACCCTTGGGGCATGTCGGGCTGCGCTTCCCATGCTCCCTGGCTCACCCCATGTTTTTCCAAAGCAGCCAAAAACAAAGCTTCGTCCAACACAGGCAAAACAAACAACCCCACTTTTTCGTTGACATGGACGCCAAACAACAGCGGAGCTCGAATGTGCAAGCCCATCTCCTGCCACGTGGACAAAGCCAACAAATCCAGCCCACTCTTCTCCTTCACCCCTTCTCTAAACTTCTTTAGGGCTTCCCTCAGTGGCTCCCAAGACGAGCGAAACTCCAATTGCTCCAACGAAACCTTCGCCGCCTCCAAAGAAGAAACCACCACAAGCCCCTCCATCTCCTCGGGTACCCAGGCAGCCAAGTCCGCCAGCTTCTCGTTCAGCGTTGAAGACGCCGGACTTCGTTTGAGACAGCCCATGCCCAGCGTCAGTGCCAAAATTCCAAGGGCATATGCCATTCTTTGCGTCATCGCCGTATGCCTGTCTTTTGAGTGCTCCAAGGGTTGAGTTCCTCTGAAAATTCCATAAACCGTTCCATCTCCCTAACGGTTTCTTCCGTGGCAACCGTTTGCTGCGTCAAAAGCTCCAACTGGCGATTAACAGACTCAGGGTCCCTTATGCTGATGGCTTGCTCGTTGGTCAACCGAAGCAAATCTTCAATGCTGGCCAATTGGTGGCTCATCCATTCACGGCTCTCTTCAGCGTATTTAAACCGAGCAAGCCGCTTCTCTAAAATCTCAGCGCGCCGCTTCTTTATGTCAACCAAGCGCGAAGCCTCCCCTTTAACAAGGCCTTTTTGCACTTCCTTCAGCTCCTCCTCAATGCCCTTCTTCTCTTCCGGCTTAAAACCATGTCGGTATGCATTAAGGCCCGAAACCAATCGCAAAAATGCCAGCAGCAAAGCATTCAAATGCTTCTCGGAGAGCAACTGCAATTGCCTGCCCCCAGGCAGACGCGCATAACTCTCAAGCGTCTTGTCCTTCAGCGCATGCAGGGTCTCATAGTGGCGGCGCTGCGAAGCAGAAAGCTCCGCCAATAAACCCGCTTCCTCTCGCGCCAAAGTCAAAGCTTCTGCCGGAAATGCACGCGCCCGCGCCAAAAAAAAACCCAGGCTTATGAAAACCGCACTGCCTGCCATGGCCCCAAGGCCCGATAGCACCGGAATCCATAAACCCTCTAAAGGCACTGCCCCTGCCCCCCATAGGCTCGCTAGGCCCGCAAAAACCCCTGCCGCTGGAATGGACAGCCATGAAACAACAGAAAACTTATTCACCTTGGCTCACACCGTTCCGTTGAGAGGAAAAAGAGGTTGAAAAAACCGTTTCACTGTAGCTTAGCTAGCCGCTTCAACGGCGCCAATTCAAGACTTTCTTCAACCCTGGGCGCAGGCGGCCTCTCATAAAGTTTGGACGCCAAAGCCGTCGTGCTTTGGTAGAGTTCTGCATAACCAACGGCCGCCTGCCCTCGAAGTCCAAAAAAAGCCAGGTTCTCTTCCATGGAGGCCAAGGGCTCTTCTTGCAACATTTGCTCGGGCTTTCCCAAATTGGGGTATTGTTGCTTGAAGCTTTTAAGCATACGCTTGCGGTAGCGGGCCATATTCTGCTCTAAGTCAAATAGCCCACGTATAACACGTAGTATAACCTCAGGGTAACGCGCAACAAAACTGCCGCGGGCTACCAATACGGAGGCTACCAAATGGGGGACGTCGGCCGTCGAGTCCAAAAACTCCCCCTTGTTCTGAAGTACCCAGGGCAGCAACTCCCCATAGAGGCCAGCAGCCGCGTCGGCCACCCCCTTCTCCAAAAAAGCCCCCGCATCCAATGCAGAGGGAAGCTCCAACAACTCTATCTCCCCCAACCTTAACCCTACACGCGAAAGCGTCCATAACAACAAATGGTGCCCAGGGCTCCACATCTCCACCGCAACCCGCTTGTTCCTTAACTGCCCCGGGTGGTGCAAACCCTGGGTGGCTACCAATATGTCTTGCCCACGGCTCCACCCCATTAACATGAGTACTCGCGGTACCGCAGGTTTAAGCCCGGGAGCGTCCAACAACAATGTCGGCAGGCTCAATACGGCCATGTCTACCCCGCCATTGTCGCCCCCTAGGGCCAATGCCTTGGAAAGCTCCGTGCCGTTTGCAAATACCCGCGTGCGGACTTCTATCGCAAAGGACTCCCGCCATAGCCCCTCCTCACCCCCCTCCTCCCCTGCCGCCCATAACAAAGGCGCCGCATAGCCACGTAGCGTCGTCCCTAGGTAGGTGGGACGCAAAACCATCGAGGCTCGTTCATAGGCAGGAGAAGCCACCCCCGCCGGAAAATCCGCCGCCTCAACCACCGGCCCCTGCTTCCAAATCCGCTCCCTCAAACGCTCCCCAAAACCAAAATGGGACAACAAGGCAACCGCTAAGGCCAACGAAAACAAAAGCCCCAATGCAAGCCCATGTCCAAAACGGAGTTTCTTCGGGGGAAGTTCTTCACTCAACTTTTCACGTCAACCTTCTTGCCTAGGGTTTTCTCCGGCGCCTCCTCTGAAACCCCTCCCGACGGCATAGCCTCCGCTAACCCCATCTCCAACTTCATCTGCTTCACAAACTCCTTGGCCTGCATCTTCTCAACTTCTTCGTCTATGCCCGCAACAGGCGTTTGAATGGACTCCAAGGCCATCGCCATGCGCGACTCGTTCACCGCCGCTTGCTCGCTCAGCTTGCGCACCATCTCCTCGTGCGTCGCATCCAACCCCGTCACTTTGAAGGACTCTAGGGCATCCGCTACCTCCGCCTGCCACTTGGCCAGCCGCGCCCCCTCCATGGCCGCCATCGCTTCCTGCGTCTTGCGCTCCTTCTCATGCATAAACGCCTTCTTCACCGTCATCGCCTTCTCATAGGCCTCTTTCGCCACAACCAACTGGCCTCCATTCTTCTCAAGGGCCGCCTTCTCGGACTGCAATTGCTGCGCATATTGCGCGGCCAAATCCTCCTTGCCTATTTGTATGCCTACCTTCACCTTGGAGGTTAGCTTCTCTATTTGCGCAAGGTGTTTGTCCCTCTCCTTCTCCAACAGAGAAACATGCGCGCGGACTTTGGCAAGTTGCTCGTTCATCCGCGGCACCTGCTCGTTTAAGTCCTGTAGGTTTTGCTTTAAAATCAGCTCCGGGTCCTCCACGTTGCTGACAAACGCTCCCAAAAAACTGCGTATGGCTCTCACAAGTCGCTTCCACATAAAAACACCTCCCCTTCAATAGCTTCGTTTTGGCCTATTTTTAAGGGGGATACCATCTCTTTGTTTGTTCTTATGTTTCCTGCCTTGACGCTGCTGCCCTGGCGTTAGTGGGGGGCGGGGGAGCCCCCCCCTTGCCCCCCCCTCCCTCGTAAAACTCTAATCCCCCCCCCCTCACTTTAAAATGGTTTTTTACCCTACGGGTAGGGGGGAGTTGTTGATGACTCAGGGCTGTAGGGGGGTTAAAATATTCTTTTCGCCCCCCCTGGGCGGGGTTTATTGTCCCACTTTGACTGTTTTTATGAGCCCCTGGCGGGGCCGCTTTCTTTCCTCATTTTGAGCGTCAGCTTTCGCCTACCGGCGAGTCACTTTCTTTTGCATGTGCGGCGCGATGCGCCGCAGGGCAGCTGTGTTCCTCCCCCCCCGACCCCCCAAGGGGGGCGCAAGTAACCCAAGAAAAACCACTCTGCG
>WQYA01000020.1 GCA_009781495.1 Cystobacterineae bacterium | reverse complement strand
TAGTAGAGGGGAGAGTGAAGGGGGGGCTAACTGCAATGCCCCAACCCCGATAGGGGGCCTCGCAGAGCCCCGGAGGGTGTTTTTTTGGTTACTTTTTTGTCACACAAAAAAGTGACTCGCCGGCAGGCGAAACCTACAGCGCCCGCGCAGCGGAAATGCCCGGGCCGCAGGCCCAGCACCAAAAACCCCGCCCGGGAGGGCAGAAGAATTGTTTTTAAAAACAGCCGGGCCGCAGGCCCAGCAATACCCCCCCGCCCGGGAGGGCAGAAGAATTGTTTTTAAAAACAGCCGGGCCGCAGGCCCAGCAATACCCCCCCGCCCGGGAGGGCAGAAAAACCGTTTTAAAAAACAGCCGGGCCGCAGGCCCCAAAAAGAGAACCCCCACCAGGCAGCTGAAATGAGCTATTGTCGCACACATCCTGTTGTGCCATGCGGGCACGGCCTCCCTCTGTGTTTGGAAAACAGCGATGAAAATGCGTTTGTGGAAGTGGGTGGTGCTGGGCATGTTTTCTCTGTCGGCTTGCACAAAGCCTCCTTTGGGGCCTCCCATTCCTCAGACGGAGGAGAAGACTTCTGAAGCGCAGCCCCTCCCAGAGGGGGGGGTGGAGCGTCTCAAAGCCTTGGCCCAAATGGGGGACACGTCCGCGCAACGGAAGCTTGGGGAGTGTTATTTTTATGGCCTAGAGGGGTTACCCGAGGACGAGACGGAGGGGGCAAAGTGGGTAGGGAGGGCAGCCCAGGGGGGGGATATAGAGGCGCAATATGTACTGGGGCTGTTATATTTCTACGGCTATGGGCTACAGGAGAATGGATTGGAGTCGGTGAAGTGGTTTCGCCTGGCGGCGAAGCAAGGGCATACCGACGCGCAACGCCACATGGGGGGGTGGTATTTAGAGGGCCACCTACTGGAGGGGGAGGAAGCCGAGCCAGTGGACGACCTTCGGGTATTGGCAGAAAGTGGGCATGCCGAAGCGCAACACCGCCTAGGAACGCTCTATTTAAGGGGCCGAATAGGGGGGCCAGAGGGGGAGGCAGAAGGTTTAGAGTGGCTGAAGAAGTCCGCCGAAGGGGGCTATGAGCGGGCGAAGGTTTTTTTCCAGTGGGCCATAAAGGCGGAGCAATTCAGCCGGCTGGCGCAAGGGGGGGATGCCCGAGCGCAATTTGAGTTGGGGCGCAGCTGTTTATATGGCCGAGGGGTAAAGGCAGATGAAGCCGAAGCGGTGAAGTGGCTGAAGGCGGCGGCAGCGGGGGGGCACAAGGAGGCGCGGAAGCTGCTTGCGGACATAGCGGAAGCCGAGCGTCTCAAAAAGCTGGCCCCGGAGGGGGACCCGGCCGTACAATGGAAGCTTGGGCTGAGCTATTTTTCCAGACGTGGGCTAGCGAAGGACGAGCTAGAGGGGGCCAGGTGGTTGCAGAAGGCAGCGCAGGGGGGGCATGTGGCAGCGCAATACAGGTTTGCCGAGGAATATTCCAAAAATGGAAGCCTGGCGAGGGACGAAAGGGAGGCGGCGAAGTGGGTAGAGGCGGCGGCGCAGGGGGGGCATAGGGAGGCGCAATTTGAAATGGCCCAGAGGTATTCCAATGCTTGTGGGGTAGCCAAGGACGAAAGGGAGGCGGCGAAGTGGATGGAGGCGGCGGCGCAGGGGGGGCATGTGGAGGCGCAGCACAAACTCGGCCAAATGTATGCCGAAGGCAGAGGGGTGGAGGAGAATTTTGCAGAAGGCGTCCGGTGGGTGAAGGCGGCGGCGCAGGGGGGGGACAAGGAAGCGCAGCACACGCTGGGGCAGTGGTATTTTGAAGGCCGCAAGGTGGGGAAGGATGAAAGGGAGGCGGAAAAGTGGCTGAGGAAGGCCGCGAAGCAGGGGAGTTGGGAGGCGGGGAAGCTGCTTGAAAAACTCAAAGAGTTGAGGGGGCTGAAGGCCTTGGCCCGGAAGGGGAGTGCCGCAGCGCAATACCGTTTGGGGCAGGCCTATGCCCGAATGGACGAGGAAAGTGAGGGGCCGGGGGGTGAGGAGGCCTGCAAGTGGATGAAGGTGGCGGCGCAGGGGGGGCATGTGGAGGCGCAATACCGCCTTGGGAAACTCTGTAGGGAGGGCAAGGGGGGGGGCGAAGCGGAAGGGTTAAAGTGGATGCGGAGGGCGGCCAGGAGGGGGCACGAGGGAGCGCGTCGTTTTCTTTATTTTTGGGAGGAAGCGAAGCGACTGAGGAAGCTGGCCGAGGAAGGGGACATAGAGGCGCAATATACGCTTGGGGAGTATTATTTTGATGGCGCCGGCCTAGAGGAGAATGAAGGGGAGAGCGTGAAGTGGTGGACGAAGGCGGCGCAGGGGGGGCATGTGGAGGCGCAGCACCGGCTTGGGCGGCACTTTTGGGACAAAGGGACAGAGGGGAGTGAAGCCGAAGGGTTGAAGTGGATGGAGGCGGCGGCGCGTGGGGGGGACTTGGAGGCGCAATTGGATTTGGGCAAGGGGTATTTCGAAGGCCGAAGGGGGAAGCCGGACATAGCCCTAGGGGTACAGTGGCTGAAGGCCGCGGCGCAGGGGGGGCACAAGGAAGCGTCCTATGAATTGGGAGAGCGCTGTTTTAGAGGTTTAGGCCCAGCGAGGGACGAGGGGGAGGGGCTGAAGTGGATGAGGGTGTCCGCGGCGCAAGGTTATGCGCGTGCGCAGGAGGTGCTTTTGGGCCTAGAGGAGGTATACAGACTCAAAGCGCTGGCCCGCCGGGGGGACACCCAAGCGCAATTTGAAGTAGGGGAATATTATATACATGGCCGCAGGCCCCTGAAGGGGGCGGCCCCCGAGGGGGGTATGGCCGAGCCGTTTGTACATTTTTTCAGTCCCAGCAAAGGGGGGGGAGAGGCCGAGGGGGCCAAGTGGTTGAGGAGGGCGGCCCTTGGGGGGCACGTGGAAGCGCAATTTGAGTTGGGGAAGTGGTGTTTTCATAGCGCCGACAAGAAGAATGCCGCAGCAGGGGTGAAGTGGCTGAAGGCAGCGGCCCAAGGGGGGCACGTGGGGGCAGAGGACTTTCTTAGGAGAGGGGCGTGGGAAATGAGAACAAACACATATGAGTGGTTTTAAAATACGGCTGTTGTTGAAAAGCATTTCCCCCCCCGCCCGGCAGGGCAACAAAAAACCCTTTGTTAAAACCGCCGCGCCGCAGGCCTAATACCCCTCTCAAAACCCCTCCCATAAACCCGTGCATAAGAAAAAGAAATGACTCCTAAAATTTTTCCATCCCATGAAAACAACGCTTGAGAAAAGCGCATACACAGCGCAAATAGGCAGCTCATGCCCTTTCAAGCTTTTGTACGTTGGCTGTTACCCCGCGAAACCCATTTTTATGAAAACCTCGAAAGGCAAGCCACCTTGTGCAATGAAGCGGCCACGGCTTTGCTCCTCTTGTTTCCGCCGGCCTCTTTGCCTCTGGTGGAAGTGAAGGAGAAAATTTCTGCTTTGGAGCATTTGGCGGACGTGCAGGTTTTGAAAATGGAGGAGGCCTTGGCCAAAACCTTCGTCACGCCGCTGGACAGGGAGGATTTGAGGCAACTCTCAGGACAGCTGGAGGATGTGACGGATTTGATGAACCTTGCCATACGTACCTCCCACCTCTATGGCCTGGAAGCCCCCTTCCGGGAAATGCAAGCCCTCTCTGAAACCCTCACCAAGGCTACCGCCCTGCTTTGTGAAGGCGTCGGCTGCCTGCGCAAGCATGAATATGGGGCCCTGCTTGAAATTAACCGCCAGGCGCGCCAGCATGAAAAAGCCGCCGACACCATTTTTCGCCAGGCTGTCAGCGAGCTGTTTGCCAATGAAAAAATTGGCTTCAAAGAGTTGCTGAAGAAAAAGGAAATTCTCGAAGGCCTGGAAAACGCCATAGACGCTTGTGACGGCGCCGCAGAAACCCTCTCCAGCATTGCGGTGAAGCATGGCTAGCGCAGGTTTGCTGCTGGCCGTCATTGTTGCCGCCATTGCTTTTGACTACATTAACGGCTTTCACGACGCGGCCAACGCCATTGCTACGGTGGTTTCCACGGGGGTTATGCCCATACGTACGGCCGTGTTTCTCGCGGCCATTCTCAACTTTGTCGGTGCGGTTACGGGCACGGCTGTGGCGCATACCATTTCTTCGGGCCTCGCGGATGCTGCTGCCGTCAACCAGCTTGTCGTCCTTTCGGCTTTGCTGGGCGCCTCGGCATGGAACCTCATTACGTGGTATTTCGGCATACCCTCCTCCTCCTCTCATGCCCTCATAGGGGGGTTAGCGGGGGCGGTGGTAGCCCACGCGGGGACGGGGGGGTTTTATTGGTCCGCCCTACTCAAAAAGGTATTACTCCCCCTGGTAGCCGCCCCCCTCATGGGCTTTTTCCTGGCCTTCTGGGTGATGGTAGGGTTGACGTGGATGGTTCGCCACATGCGCTCCAACCAGGTACAAAAGGCCTCCCGGCGGATGCAACTGGTTTCTGCTGCGGCCATGGCCTTCAGCCACGGCAGCAATGACGCTCAAAAGGTGATGGGGGTGATTACGCTGGCCCTCACTTCTTTCGTTTTGAGCTACCCCAGCATTCTGCCGCAGTGGATGGTGCCGGCAAGCAACGGGCATGTCCCCCTCTGGGTTATCCTCATATGCGCCAGCGCCATTGCTGCAGGCACCATGGCGGGCGGCAAGCGGATTATACGCACCATGGGCAGCAAAATCATCCGCATCAGCCCCCTGCAGGGGTTTGCAGCCGAAACCAGCGGCGCCCTCACCATTTTGGCCGCAAGCCAAATGGGCATCCCCGTCTCCACCACCCATTGCATCAACGCCGCCATTATGGGTGTAGGCGCCCAAAAACGCCTCTCCGCCGTACGCTGGGGTGTGGCCGGCAACATTGTTATAGCGTGGATATTCACTTTGCCGTTGAGCGCCCTCATGTCCTTTTTGTGCATGAAACTCTTCTCATAGCGGGGGGTTATCTTTTTTATTCCCAACGATGGGGGGGGGCCTCCGTTTTTGTAGCAGATGAAGCCCGCGCTGCTGGGGGGGGACTTTAGCCTCTCTTTTCAGCTTTAAATATTGCATAACCCAAAGGCCGAATGAATACTTGAGAGGGCGGCATAGGTAGAAGCCACTTATTTTTTGAGGCTGAGGAGGGGGGGGGTTCCGGGGGGGCTTGTTAGGAAAAGGGCATATATGAAGAAATATGTTTTCGTTTTAGGGGCACTCCTTGGGGGAGTTGCGTTTGCGGCAAACCTCAACGTTGTTTCTATTTCCAAAAATGAGGCGCAGGCGCTCACCAAGCAGAAAGGCGCCATTAAAATTGCCAGCAATGCGCACAGCCAGGACGCTGCAGCCATGGGTATTGGCTTTGAGTGGGACAGCAAGCAAAAAGACGACTGTATTTTGACGGTGGCAGCTTTGGCGGATGGAACGGCCTACAGCTTTAACCTGCTCATCCAAAGCAGCGGCGAATATACCCTCGCCCACATTCCGGGCCCCGGCGTCTATGAAGTCGCCAAGGGTAGCCATAATATTAACATGATCTACATTGTTAACGCTAAGCCTATAACCTCCAAGCCGGACGACCCCTGCGCCGAAGTCAGCTGTGACGCAGGCGAGGTGTGCCGGGAGGGCATATGCGTTGACCCCTGCGCCGACGTTAGTTGTGGCGCAGGCGAGGTGTGCCGGGAGGGCATATGCGTCGACCCCTGCGCCGACGTTAGTTGTGGCGCAGGTGAGGTATGCCGGGAGGGCATATGCGTCGACCCCTGCGCCGACGTTAGCTGTGGCGCAGGCGAGGTGTGCCGGGAGGGCATATGCGTCGACCCCTGCGCCGAAGTCAGCTGTGACGCAGGCGAGGTGTGCCGGGAGGGCATATGCGTCGACCCCTGCGCCGAAGTCAGTTGTGACGCAGGCGAAGCGTGCGAAGAAGGCATTTGTCAACCACTGTCTCCTTTTTGGCCTGTTTTGACGCATGCGCAGTTTTCGAATGACTGCAAAGCCATTGAGTTGTTGGGTGAGCATCGCATTCAAGCCCCTGCGTTTTATGCGAGCAGCACGGGCGCCATCAGCACACTGTGCCCTGGAGGCGTGAGTGGAAATGAGGCAGGTTTCCGTTGCGCTCTAAGCAACCACCCTAGCAACCCCTTTTGGCCGGGTGAATATACGGCCCATTGGACGGTAGAGGACAGCAGGGGGGGCATCTCCAGCGCCCCCGCCTATGCTTTTCAAACCGTTTTGACGAACATGGCCCCCTTGTTTCCCATGGATAGGGTGATGCCTTCGGCGGTTTTGGGCCGTGACGCCATGGTGGGCCGTCAAGTGTTAACCTCCCAACTCCGAGACAACACGGTGGGCAGTCCCCACCCCGCGGGGGGCTGCTGGGCTGGGGCAGCTCTGCGTGGAAGCATTGCAATGCTCGATGATTATGTTTGCGCCTTGCAGGCGGAGGGCACGGTGCGTTGTTGGGAGTTGTGGACGGGCGCGGAGCGCAGAACAGAGCTCCTGGAGAATTTAAGCCATGTGACAGCCATCGCAGCTATTTTAAATCAGGTTTGCGTCTTAGAGGCTGGGGGCACGGTACGTTGTTGGGAGTTGGATAGCGATGAGGATAAGGAGGCGGAAGATATTCCCGACAACTTAAGCAACGTGGCAGCCGTTGTAACGGGCTGGTACCACACCTGCGCCTTGAAGGACGACGGCGCCATATCTTGTTGGGGGAGGAATTTAACCGGCCAACTGGACGTTCCACCCTACTTGAGCGCGGCAGCCATAGCTGCGGGCGGATACCACAGCTGCGCCTTGCGAGCGAATGGCACCGTGCTTTGTTGGGGGAACAATTCCTATGGCCAGACAAACGTCCCAGAGGACTTAAGCGAGGTGGTGGCCATAGCTGCGGGCGGGTGGCACACCTGCGCCTTGCAGGCCGACGGCATACTCCGTTGTTGGGGAGACTATTTCTTTGGTCAGCTGGACATTCCAGAAGGCCTCAGCGAGGTGGTGGCCGTTGCTGCGGGTGAGACGCACACGTGTGCTTTGCAAGCGGAGGGTACTGTGCATTGTTGGGGAGACAGTGGTTATGGATATGATCAGGCAGATGTCCCCGAGGACCTCAGTGCGGTGGTAGCCATAGCTGCGGGTCTGGATCATTCCTGTGCTTTGGAGGCCGACGGCGCGCTGCGTTGTTGGGGGGTAGAGGATGAGGATAGCCAGGAACTCATAGGTTCAGGGGTAGTTCAAAGCCTAGGGCAGCTGGTGATTCAGCAATAGCCCCCCTAGGGCCCCAAGCGGCCCGCCAGCCGTCCGCACCCTTGCGAGGGCCTCCCCCCCCGCAAGGGTATGTTTCCAGAGCATGGCATGCCCATAAGCCGGCGGCACATGCACAGCAGCTGACAACAGAAGGGGGAAATACAGGCTTTTGAGGTTAGGGGTGCAGCCGCTTGTCAAACCATGCAGCCAGTTTGTGGAGAAAAACAAAGCTCGGCGCCGCCAGCCCCACACCGACAACGGTCCACAAGGCCATTTCTGAAACTGGAAACAGCTTGTTGACGAGGAGGGTGTACACGACATAGGCGCCATAAACCAAGCCAAGAAATGTTGTATAAATAGCGGGGATATATCGCCTTAAAACCAGCCACTGTCCCACGTGGACAAAGAGGTGGATGAAAAAGACCATAAAGAGGGCCAACCACAAACCATAATTGTCAAAAAGCACACAGCCCCAGGTTATCAAACTCAACAACACAAATTCCCCCGCCACAGCCAATGCGAAGGCAGGCGTTGACAAGCTGCTGGCATGGGCCAAAACCCACGGGGGCATTTTCGGGAATTTCTTCTCCAAAAATGCTTTGTTTTTGCGCATCCACGACTCGAAAAAAATAATTTCCTCAAAGTCGTGCAGCATGAAGACAATGGGCAACAGCCATACGAGTGGGGTATGTTTATCCATAACCCCTAAGTTTAGACATAACTTAGCCAAGCTTCATATGGGGGATAGTGTCCGCGTACGGCTTTAAGGTAGCGCTCTTGAAGCTCCTTCGTTTTGGGGCCCACCGTGCCTTGACCTATTTGCCTTCCATCCACTTCGCGGATGGGGGTAATTTCGGCGGCCGTTCCAGAGATGAAGACTTCTTTGGCGAGATAAAGCTCATCGCGGGTGAAGGCGACTTCTTCGACTTTGCAAGCCATGTCCTTGCGCAGAATTTGAATGGCGCTGTCGCGCGTAATGCCGTCGAGGATGGGCATGGAGAGGGGGGGTGTTTTCACGGTGCCGTGGCGGTCGACAATGAAAATGTTTTCGGCCGAAGCTTCCGCGACATAGCCTTGGACGTCCAAGAAGATGCTTTCGTCGCAGCCGGCAGAGACGGCATCGCGTTTAGCGAAGATGGAATTAACATAGTTACCAGCGGCCTTAGCCTTAGACATGGTGGTATTAATATGGGAGCGCCCATAGGAGCTCACCTTAGCGCGTATACCCTTAGCGAGGCCCTCTTCACCGAGATAGGAGGCCCACGGCCATGCGGCAATGGCGACGCGGGTAGGGTTAACAGCGGCCAACCCCATAGCGCCGTCGCCCATAAAGGCCACCGGACGTATATAAACCATGTCCTTGAGCGTGTTGGACTGGGCCCGCAGAAGCTCCAGACAAGCCTCCTCTAGCTGTGCTTGGCCATAGGGCATGGCCAGTTGGCAAACATGTGCGGAGTCGACCAGGCGGCGCATGTGGTCCGCGAGACGGAAGACGGCGAGGCGGCCGCTTTGGCTACGGTAGGCGCGAATGCCTTCAAACACGCCGAAGCCATAGTGGAGTCCATGCGTCAACACGTGGACTTGAGCGTCATTCCAGTTGAGCAGTTTTCCATCCATCCAAATTTTTTCTGCGGTTGCGTTGGCTTTATCGTTACTCATGGGCGCCTGTTGTTTGAGAGAGCGTTCTTTCTCTCCCTAACGCATGGAATTGTCAACTCCAGGCCGCAAAAACCGCGCTTTTCACCCAAGCGGTGAAGGTGTTTTTGCAGACGGTGTAGAATTCTTCTAATCCTTCGAGCTGATTTTTGAGGAACTGACTTCAGAAGCGCTGGTTGAGGTTTCAGCCTCCAATTTTTTGTTAGCAGCCGCCTTGTTGTTGGGGGGGCTGTCGGCGGCTTGCTCCTCGTCGTCGTCGGGTGAAATCCCCTTTTTAAAGTTGCGAATGGCAGAGCCTAAGGATTTTCCAAGCTGAGGCAGGCGTGTTGCGCCAAACAACAACAGAAGCGCTGCGAAAATAATCAGCAGCTCTGGGGTTTTGAGACCGAACACAGGCAGACTCCTTGCACGAATTTAGCACAACATAGCGGGTTTTGTCCCCAAGTGCCAGATGCTTGAGCAGTTGGGCACATGAAATAAACCCATCCTCCGGGGAGGGGGGTAGCATAACAAGCATATGAAAGGGGATTTTCCATAGGAGGCCAGGAGAAGGCCATAGGAGGGCAGGAGGCCCTCTATGCCTATGGGCGTTTCAGTGGATGAGGGCAGGCAGGTGGAGGGTTGGCGTTTTGAGGCTCCTGGGAGGGGGGTTTTGCAGGGAAGGATTGGAAGGCGCGGTGTGGCTCTTGGAGTCGATTGGGAGCGATGCCCAGAAACCTTCGAGCGGCCTGAAGGAAGTCGGGGTGTTTTTGATAGCGGGCTTCCAAGAGTTTTTGCGCCAGCATACGTGCTCCCGGGACGGAGCGTCCTGTCAAAGCCTGGGTTGCCTGGCGTACGGGATATTTGACGCGGCGGATTTGTACTTTACGGCTTGTGGGGGTGAAGGTGACGAGGCCATAGGAGGCCCGCCAGTCGCCGTCGCGCTGCAAACCTGTGGAGCCCACATCAATGAGCAAGCTGGAGCCCACGCGGCGGCGATAGGGAAAATGCAGGTGTCCAAAGACGATGACGCGCGCGCGAATGCCCTCCAGGTAGTGGCGCAAACTGGACTCATTCAGCGTAGGCTCCAGTGAGTCTTCAAGGTTTTTAGGGTTAGCGTGGCAAATAAAAACACTTTGGCCCGGATAGGGTGAAAGGGAGAGGGAGAAGGGCAGCTCGGCTATTTTTTTCAGACGCTCCGGGCCCAGCCTTTCGCGAGTCCACTGCAAGAGTTCCGTTTTCCAATGGGACTGTTCCTGATAGGCGCCGCGTATATAGCGGTCGGCCAAATAGGCGTCGGTATTGCCGATGAGGACGTGTCGGCATTCTGAAAAAACCAAGTCCATGGATTCCGCTGGGTGGGGGCCGCGCAGCGCCAAGTCTCCGGCCGCGACAATCAGGTCCGGCGCCTGGCTGCGTATGTCCCTCATGACGGCTTCACAGGCGATGAAGTTTCCGTGAATATCGGCGATAATGGCAATACGCATGGTGAATGTCTTTGGGGAGCAACTGTGGTTTAGGAAATGCGAATACCATTTCTGGGGGACGTTGTCGTTATTTCCACTTTTATCGCTATATTGTTGCAAAACGCCTCCTCCCACCCATCGCCCCCTTCCCTCAAGAGCCCCTTTCCTCTTCCCCTGGGTTTTCTCTTATGCTAGCGGTGGGCGCGCTCCTGAAGGGGCCTTTGAAACCATGTTTGTTCAAGTCGCAGAAATTCAAGAACCTTCTCTCAAGCTTCAACGCGAATTGCCTCCGGCCTTTTTGGATGAGATATTTGCGGAGGTGGGGGGTGTTTCCTGGCTCAGTTCTTCGTTGTTGTCTGCGAGGTTGCAAAAGACGGGCAAGGAAATCTTTTTGGAGGCGGAGTTGAGTTTGCAACTGAGGACGGGTTGTGCGCGTTGCCTTGAGGAAGTCGACTTTCCTTTGTCTGTTTCGTTTTCGGCCACGTTGGTTTCGCAAGCCGACTATGAGGCGGCGCTCCAGCAGTTGGGGCAGGCGGAGCGTGTGGAAGGGGAGGGCTCTTTTCACATGGCTTTGGCAGACATAGAGCCTTTTGATGGGAAGGAAATTCCCCTTTCGTTTTTGGTGAAAGAGCAAATTTTGCTTGCTTTGCCCATTTCCGTGCTATGCAGCGAAAACTGCAAAGGATTATGTGCGACATGTGGGAGCAATTATAACCTTAAAAGTTGTGAGTGTGAGCTGAAGCTTGTCGACTCAAGGCTAGCGAAGTTAAAAGAAATAAATCTCTCTAAGCCTAAGGCCTAAGGAGAGGCAGAAGAAGGAAGTGTCATGGGTATACCGAAGAAGAGAACATCAAAGATGCGTCGCGACCGACGTCGAGCGGCCAACAACAACCTGCGTTCCGCTGTACAACTCAACCGTTGTCCCAAATGTGGTGCGGCATTGGTTTCACATCGGGTTTGTGCAGTCTGCGGTTATTATGGCGATAAGAAAGTTTTGACGGTTGACAACAACTAGGTTTTGGGCAGCTTGGGTTTTGCTGAGCAGGTGCGTTTTTGGATGCGCACTGCGCAAAAATCTATGCGGTGACATCTGCGCGTTTTAGAGATAGACAGCCGACCTCGTGAGACAGGTTCAAATTATAGGCACGGGAAGTTATGTTCCCTCAAAGGTGTTGACCAACGACGACTTGGCGGCACGGATGAACACTTCGGATGCGTGGATTTTTGAGCGCACGGGGATTCGCACGCGCCACATTGCTGCGCCGGAGGAAGCCACTTCGGACTTGGCTTTGGCGGCATCCCTTCAAGCTTTGCGGATGGCGAAGCTTGAGGCAGGGGAGCTGGAGATGGTGTTGGTGGCGACGGTGACGCCGGACATGCAGACGCCGGCCTGTGCGGTGCATTTGGCGCACAAATTGGGAGCGAAGAAAGCTTTTGCTTTTGACATTGGCGCTGCTTGTGCAGGCTCCTTATTTGCGATGTCCGTAGCCTCTCAATACATTGCGACGGGGGCGGTGAAGAACGTATTGGTAGTAGGTGCAGAGCTTTTAAGCAGGATTACAAATTGGGAAGACAGGGGGAGCAGCATTTTATTTGGGGATGGAGCGGGGGCGATGGTGCTTGCGCCGGCGGAGGAGCCGGGGCGAGGGCTGTTGGCGCTGCAACTCTATTCCGACGGTTCCGCCGCCGACATTTTGTGCATACCGGGTGGAGGGAGCCGAACGCCTTTGACGCCGGAGAGTTTGGCTGCGCAGCACCACAAGGTGTCGATGCGTGGGCGGGAGGTTTATAAATTTGCCGTAACCGCACTGGTACATGCCATAGAGCGTATTGTTCGCGAGCACAACCTATCGCTCTCTGAAATTCAGCATGTGATAGCCCACCAAGCCAACGTACGCATTCTTGAAGCCATTCTTGAGCGCATAGGAATTCCGTTTGAGAAGGCCCATATCAACATCAGCCGCTATGGCAACACCTCCTCTGCCTCGGTACCGCTGACATTGGATGAGGCCAACCGTGCAGGGAAGCTTAAGCGTGAGGATTTGATTCTTGTCATGGCGATAGGGGCGGGGATGTCCTGGGGAGCAGGGTTGATTCGCTGGTAGGAGTGAATTCATGAGCAAGACGGCATGCATTTTTCCAGGGCAAGGCAGTCAATACATCGGAATGGGGAAGGCTTTGGCCGAAGCCTTTCCTGAGTCCCGCGAAATATTTGAGCGAGCGGACGAGGCCTTGGGAGAAAAGCTTTCGGCTTTGTGTTGGAATGGGCCCGAAGAAGCGTTGAAGCGGACGGCCAACCAGCAGCCTGCCATTTTGACGACGTCCATTGCGGCGTGGGTTGCATTTGCGAAGCGCGCAACGCTTCAGCCGGTGTTTTTTGCCGGGCACTCCCTGGGGGAATATTCTGCTTTGGTGGCCTCGACGGCCCTGTCTTTCGAGGATGCGGTACGTGCCGTACGTGCACGTGGCCAATTGATGCAGGAGGCTGTCCCTGAGGGTACGGGGGCGATGGCGGTTGTTTTAGGGGTGGATGTGGCGAGCATACAACGCATTTGCAGCGAAGCGGCGCAAGGCCAGGTGCTTGCCCCTGCCAACTACAACGAGCCCAACCAGACGGTAATTGCCGGAGACACGGCGGCGGTGGAGCGTGCCGGCGAGTTGCTCAAAGCGGCGGGCGCCCGCCGGGTATTGCGCTTGCCTGTGTCGGCTCCCTTTCATTGTCCGCTCATGTTGCCGGTGAAAGCCCGCTTTGCGGGTGTGCTGGAGAAAATTCATTTCTCAAAACCTTCAGCGCCGATTGTTTCCAACACAGAAGCTGCCCCCAATGCGGACGCTTCACGCATAGGCGCTTTGTTGTTGGAGCAGGTTGCAGCGCCTGTTCGCTGGGTGGAGACGGTGGAATTTTTATCTCGGGAGGGTGTCTCAGAGGTGATTGAGTTTGGGCCCGGGAAGGTATTGAGCGGGCTGGTGAAGAGAATTTGTCCTCAAATGAATTGCGCCAATGTGGAAGACGAGAAGAGCCTCAATGCCCTGTTGGGAGGAATGCTATGAATGATTTTGCAGGCAAAACAGTGTTGGTGACGGGCGGCTCTCGCGGAATTGGCCGCGCCTGCGTGTTGGAATTTGCGCGTCGTGGGGCGACAGTGGTGTTGACTTACTACCCGGGCAACGAGGCCGAGGCTCAGGAGTTGGTGGGCCTTTTGGGGGAGCGTGCGAGTGCATGGCCGTTGAATGTGCAAGACACCAAAGCCTGCACGCAGCTGGTGGACGAGCTTGTGAAGAAACACGAGCGTGTCGACGTGCTTGTCAACAACGCCGGCATTGCGATTGATGGCCTCATCATGCGTTTTAAAGATGAGGATTGGGATGCGGTGTTAGACACCAATTTACGCGGCGCTTTTGCGCTTTGCCGTGCCGTGACGCGCCCCATGCTTCGCCAGCGCTCCGGCGCCATTGTGAATATAGCCTCCGTTGTTGGCGAAATGGGGAATGCGGGGCAAACGGCCTATTCGGCTTCCAAGGCGGGCCTCATCGGCCTGACCAAGTCCCTGGCGCGCGAGTTGGCTTCGCGCTCCATTCGCGTCAATGCGGTGGCCCCGGGGTTTATAGACACGGAGATGACGGCAAAGCTGCCTGCTGAAACCCGGGAGAAGATGGTGGCGTCCATTGCCCTGGGGAGGTTGGGAGGGGTGGAGGACATTGCGCGGGCGGTGGTTTTTTTAGCGAGCGAAGAGGCTTCCTATATTACGGGTGAAGTTCTAAAAGTAAACGGTGGCATGTATATGTAAATGAACCCTACAAATGGTTTTTGTGGGGAGTTTTTAACACGTTGTATGCAGGAGATAAACGCATGTTGAAAGAAGAGATTGAGGCAAAAATCAAATCCATTATTACCAAGAAGCTGGCGGTGAATGAGGATGAGATTAAGCCGGAGAGTTCTTTCATTGAGGATTTAGGGGCAGACAGTTTGGATATTGTCGATTTGTTGATGGTGATGGAGGACGAGTTTCAGATTGAGATTCCGGAAGAGGACTCAGAGAGCATCAAAACGGTGGGAGACGCCATCAACTACATTGCTACGCACCAGAAATAGGTTTCGCTATGTCAGGCCGCCGCGTTGTAATAACTGGAACAGGGCTTGTCACCTCTTTGGGGACAGGCACAGAGAAGACATGGAATGCGTTGCTTGAAGGCAAGTCGGGGATAGACAAAATCACCCGGTTTGAGATTGGCAAGCTGGCCACACACATTGCGGGAGAGGTTCGCGATTTTGTCGTTGAGGACTTTGTTGACAGAAAAGAGGTCCGCCGTATGGATCTCTTTTGTCAATATGCTTTAGCGGCAGCGCAGATGGCCGTTAAGGGGGCAGGTTTTTCCGGGGAAGACGGGCTATCGGCCTATGCTCCGGAGCGGGTAGGCGCCATTGTAGGCTCCGGGATTGGCGGATTTAGCAGTTTTGAAGAGAACTGTCTAAAGGGCCAGGAGAAGGGTTGGGAACGTATTTCGCCCTATTTTATCATTCAGATTATTGCGAACATGGCTCCAGGGCTGATTTCGATTCGCTACAACTGCAAGGGGCCCAACTGGGGACCTGTCTCTGCCTGTTCCACAGGGGCGCACGCCATAGGCGAAGCCTACCGGGCCATTGTATGGGGTGAAATGGATGCGGCCATTGCGGGAGGCTCCGAAGCGCCCATTACCCGTATGGGCATAGGCGGCTTCAGTGCGATGAAGGCATTGTCCACGCGCAATGAGGAGCCGCAGAAGGCGAGTCGGCCTTTTGACAGAAACCGGGATGGTTTTGTCATGGGGGAGGGCTCGGGGATTGTCATATTGGAGGAGATGGAGCAAGCCAAGCGGCGGGGCGCCAATATTGTATGTGAAGTGATAGGCTATGCAGCAAGCTCTGACGCCTTTCACGTAACGCAGCCTGCGCCGGAAGGCGAGGGCGCCACACGGTGCATGAAGTTGGCGCTGAGCAATGCGAAGTTGGCAGCCGACGACGTCGACTACATCAACGCGCACGGGACTTCGACGCCCTATAACGACGTGTCTGAAACCCGTGCCATTCGCAAGGTATTTGGAAGCCACGCCGAAAAGCTGATGATAAGCTCAACGAAGTCCATGTTGGGCCACACTTTGGGTGCGGCCGGCAGCATAGAGTCCATTATTTCGGCGCTGACGGTTTCTCGCGGCATTGTGCACCCCACCATCAACTTGACGGACCCGGACCCGGACTGTGACTTGGACTATGTGCCCAACGAAGCGCGCAAAGCGCGTGTGCGCGTTGCACTCTCCAATTCTTTTGGTTTTGGAGGAACCAATGTGGTTTTGGCATTCAGGGGAGTTTAGGCTAGGCAAGCTATGGAACCCATGAGAGCCGTGGCATTGGCAGCCGATCACGCTGGGTATTTCCAGAAGGCCAGGCTTGTCGAGCACCTTCGACAGCAGGGTTGTTTTGAAGTGGTTGATTTTGGGACCGATTCAGAAAACTCCGCAGACTATCCTGACTTTGCTGCGAAGCTGGCCGTTTGGGTAGCGCAGGAGCCCGGGCGTTTGGGAATTCTCATTTGTGGAACGGGCAATGGCATGGCCATTGTAGCCAACAAACACAAGGGGATACGTGCAGCTGTTTGCCGCAGTGAATATGAGGCGAAGTTGGCCAGGCAACACAACGATGCGAACGTGTTATGTTTGGGGCAGCGTTTGACGGGGGATGGTTTAGCGGCGGCGATGGTGGAAGTTTTTTTAAACAATGTATTTGAAGGTGGTCGGCATCAGCTTCGGTTGGCTAAAATTCACGACATGGAGGATTGCCCATGAAAAAAAGTCTGCTTTGGGTGGGAATATTTGGTTTTGGCATAGCTGTTTTGGCTTGCCGCACGCACATTCCGGTAGTCGTACAGAAACCGGCGCAAGAATCTACGGGACGTACGACATGTTCCGTCAGGGACTATGCGAGTGCTGTTGCGCTTCCTTCAGGCTCTGTGGACTTGGGGAGGCTAGAGATACCGCGGCAGGAGGAGGAGGAGAATACCTATGTTATGCTACACCAAAAAGTATGCGATATGGGAGGGGATGCCCTCAGCGGCATGCGTTGGGAAGTGGAGTTGGGGCAGCCCAAGCCGCGGGCTTTGAGCGCCAATGCTTGGAAACTGCCTTGAATGAAAAAAGGGAGACGATGTTGAAACTTGCCCAGTCGGATGTTGCTGTGTTTGAGGCCATTTCTCGCGAGGAGCTTCGGCAGAAGGAGGGGCTGGAGCTGATTGCCTCCGAGAATTTTGTCAGTCGCTCGGTGTTGGAGGCGGCGGGCTCCGTTATGACGAACAAATATGCCGAGGGCTACCCCGGCAAGCGTTATTATGGGGGTTGTGAAGAAGTCGACAAGGTGGAGGTGTTGGCCATGGAGCGCGTCAAACAGTTGTTTGGCGCCGAGGTAGCCAACGTTCAACCCCACTCGGGCTCGCAGGCCAACATGGCTGTTTATATGGCGCTGATGCAGCCGGGAGATTGTCTGTTGGCTTTGGACCTCAACTCGGGCGGCCATTTGACGCACGGCTCTCCGGTGAGTTTTTCCGGCCGTATTTACCGCGCCGTCCACTATGGTTTGCAGCGCGACACAGAAACCATAGACTATGCGCAGGCAGCCGCTTTGGCCAAGGAGCACCGTCCCAAAGTGATTGTGGTAGGCGGCTCGGCCTACCCTCGGTTTTTTGATTTTGCCGCATTCCGGGAAATTGCCGACACAGTGGGGGCGAAGTTGGTGGTGGACATGGCGCACTTTGCAGGCCTTGTAGCCGCGGGCCTACACCCCTCCCCCATAGGTTTGGCCGACGTTGTGACGAGCACGACACACAAAACCCTGCGTGGCCCCCGTGGGGGCTTGGTGCTTTGCAAAGAGGCCTATGGGAAAACCATCAACAGTTATGTTTTCCCCGGTATTCAAGGGGGGCCGTTAATGCATGTTATTGCGGCAAAAGCGGTGGCATTTGGGGAGGCCTTGCGTCCTTCTTTTAAACGCTACCAGGAGCAGATTATTAAAAATGCAAAGAGTTTAGCCGAGGGTTTAGCAGAGCAGGGGTTTCGCCTATGCTCCGGTGGAACCGACAACCACCTCATGCTGGTGGACTTAAGGCCGAAGCAGTTGACGGGCAAGTTGGCCGAAGAATGGCTGGGCAAGGCCGGCATTACGGTGAACAAGAACCAGATTCCTTTTGATCCGCAAAAACCGAGCATCAGCTCTGGAATCCGCGTGGGGACGCCTGCCTTGACAACGCGCGGCATGAAAGAGTCCGACATGAAGCAGACAGCCCACTTTATAGGGGCGGCTTTGGCCACGGGAGGGGAGGAGGCTGCCTTGGCAAAAGTCCACGCGCAGGTGAAGGCATTCGCCGGCGCATTTCCCATGTTTGCCGACGAAGGAGCGTGAAGCTCTCCCCATGCACTGCCCCTTTTGTGGACAAGGAGACACCCGTGTTTTGGATTCGCGAGAGTCCTCAGAGGGCTCGTCCATTAGGCGCAGGCGTGCTTGTGAGCAATGCAGGCGTCGGTTTACAACCTATGAGCGCGTAGAAGAACTCAACCCCACTGTTGTGAAAAAGGATGGCCGCCGCGAGAATTTCGATCGCGACAAATTGCTGTTGGGGTTACGCAAAGCTTGCGAGAAGAGGCCCGTCTCCGTGGAGCAACTGGAGGCGGTAGCGGTGGCCATTGAGCGCAAAATACAGGAGGTGGGGGATAAGGAGGTGGCCTCTTCGCTGATTGGCCAGGAGGCGATGGCGCAGTTGTCGTCTTTGGACCAAGTAGCCTATGTTCGCTTTGCGTCCGTCTACCGCTCTTTTGGAGATGTTTCTGAATTTATGGCTGAGCTTGCTGGGCTGGCGCAGCAGGAGCCTGTGAAGGAAGCCAGTGAAGGGAAGCCAGATGCGACCTCCGCTGGACGAAGCTGAGAAGTGGATGCGTATAGCCCTGGTTGAAGCGGCTAAGGGTTTAGGGCGGACCAGTCCTAACCCGGTGGTAGGGGCGGTGGTAGTGAAGGGGGGGGAGATGTTAGGGAAGGGTTTTCACGCCTATGCTGGGGGGCCGCACGCGGAGGTGATAGCGCTCCAGGAAGCGGGGGGGAGGGCGAGGGGGGCGGACTTATACACCACCCTAGAACCCTGTGCCCACCATGGACGGACCCCCCCTTGTGCGCAGGCCATACTGGAAGCGGGGATTGCGCGTGTTATATTTGCGTCGACGGACCCCAACCCCCTGGTGAACGGGAGGGGGCGTCGGCAGCTTTGCAAGGCGGGGATAGATGTTTGGCCGAAGCTGTTGCAGCGCGAAGCCGACATGCTGAACCGTCCTTTTTTCAAGTGGGCGAAGACGGGGCGGCCTTTTGTCAGTTTAAAAATAGCTTCCAGTTTAGATGGTTTTATTGCCACGGCGGGGGGGGACTCGAAGTGGCTGACGAGCGCCGCCTCGCGCCAATGGGTACACGAGTTAAGGGACAGGGTAGACGCCATACTCATAGGCGCAGGCACCGTTCTTGCGGACGACCCCCGTCTGACGAGCCGTCCCGAGGGCCGCAAAGGGAGGAACCCCCTGCGTATTGTTTTGGACACGCGCCTGCGCTCGCCCTTGGAAGCGCGTATTTTCAAGTCTCAGAAGCAAGCGCCCACCGTCCTAGCGACTTCTCGTGGGGGGGATGTGAAGAAGGCCGCTTTATTAAGGGGGCGAGGGGTGGACTATTGGGAGTTACCCTTGAAAGGGGCTAGGGTTTCTTTAGGGGGTCTTCTAAAGAAGCTAGGGGCCCGGGGTTGTACACACCTTCTCGTAGAGGGGGGTGCCGAGGTATTCACCTCCTTTTTAGAGGAGGGCCTAGCCGACGAGATATGGCTCTTTTTAGCGCCGAAGCTGATGGGGGGGGGAGGGCTAAGCTGGAACAGAGGGGGCCCTTTGCAGGGAGGGGTAGCGAAGGCCCGTCTTTTGAGCATTGTACAGACGGAGCGCATAGGAGAAGACGTGCTGATGCATCTGCTTCCGCGTCGGCGCTGAGGCACAGCGCGGGGGGGGGGAGGTTTTTTTTCAAAAGTGCAGTGGCGAGACAGGTGGGAGCTAGAGCACTTTTCGAATCAACTCTTCGAGTTTTGCTTTAGGGACGGAGCCGATGACTTGCTCCACGACGTTTCCCTCCTTGAAGAGCAGCAGCGTAGGGATGGAACGGACGGCATATTGTTGTGCGGTTTGCGAGCACTCATCGACATTGAGTTTGGCGACGCGCAAATGTGCTGCATGCTCCTGGGCGATTTCCTCGACGATGGGCGCGACAGCGCGGCAAGGGCCGCACCAGGGGGCCCAAAAATCAACGAGCACGGGGAGGGGCGACTTGAGGACATAGTTTTGAAATTCAGAGTCTGAAATTTCCTTTGCAAGCGACACGATGTTTCCTTTTCTAAGGGTAATATGCCAGAGGCCTATGTATGGAATAACAAAGCTCGTGACCAAAAGTGAAGTTTTGCTTTATATAGGGGTGTGAATCTTTTTTTGCCTGAGAAACAGCTGGAAGCGTGGGCTGCAGAGGAGAAGGTAGACCTCAGTGAGGGGCAGCTGATAGTCCCAGGGGAGGCGAGGGGATTTCCTTTGGTGCCGGCGGTTTATTTTGCGCGTTTAGAGAGTGGAGAGGATGAGAAGAACCTGGTGGGGTGTGTGAAGACGATGACGCAGCTTGACGAGTTAGAAGCCGAGCAGTTGATGGATTCGGCGTTGATAGGCGAGACGGCCTACCGCATACAACCGGGCTACATTGTAACGCTGGATATTTTGCCCAGGGAGAAAGCGGAACAAACGCGGCCCAATCAAAGTTCTTCCGAGGCGGACTTATTGGCTGCTTTTATACTCGACAAGTTATAGAGGGCATGCGAGAAAAAGGCGCGGCAGGGGAAGGATGGGCCCAAGGGTTTTTATAAAACGCATTTTATTTCGAAAGTTTACAAGTTGTTTACTTGAGTTACCCATTAGATTTTGTTATTTGCATAAGGACGAGGTGAAGGGAGGCGGCGCAGTTTTTTCGCGATTTTGGCGCATGGCGAAAAAAACGACAGGGTTTTTTCTTGTTTATTCGAGTTTCTTTGGTCCTGGAATTGCATGGAGTTGTGGATTTTAAGCTAAGCGCCTCATGTTTTGCGAGGAGGATACCGAGTGTCTTCGCGTATGGTTTTTAGAATTTCGGTTCTTGTTTTAGCTATAGCGACAACAGCGCAAGCTCAATCAGCGACTCCCCCGGAGTTTGAGGCAGCTTCCAAGTTGTTTGGCCTCAAGGGCAAGGGCTGTTCGAGTTGCCACACCATTGGCAAGGGTGACAAGACGGGGCCCAACCTGAAGGGTGTGACGCAGAGAAGGGAGAAGGGGTGGGCGAAGCGTCTTATAAATGGTGCGTCTGGAGTCATTGCTTCTGGGGATGAGACGGCGAGGGAGCTCTACAAGAAGTTTGCTGGGGTGATGATGCCGGCCCAAGGTCTGACGGACGAGGAGTTTGAGACGATTTGGGCCTATTTAGCGGATTGCGACCAGCAGAAGGAGGCCTGTATTCCCTATGATGGTCCCAAGTGGGGAACGGACGCGACGCCTCAGGAGATAGCGGATGGGAAAGCCATCTACAAAGGGGAGAAGCCTCTTGTGAATGGGGGGCCCTCTTGTTTTGGTTGTCATCATATTCGAGGGGTATCTCTATGGGGAGGGGGCTCCGTAGGACCGGATTTAACCTTTGCCTATGCGCAGAAGGGGGAGAGCCAGCTGGTGCCTGCTCTTGAAGAAATGTCTTCGCCTATGATGAAGTCTCTCTATGGGGAAGCTCCCCTGACGCCCGAGGAGCAATACCAAGTGAAGGCTTTTTTGGCGGATGTTGCCCGTGATGGGACGATACCTGAACCCACAGAGACCCACTTTTTATTCCTCGGTCTGGAGGGGATGGGCATTATTGTTGGATTGTCGCTGATTATTTGGAACCGAAAGCGAGGGAATTCATGAGTTCTCTTGTCGAATTGACGCTGGTTTATTTTCCTTTGTTTGCATTGTTTGTGCTTGCAGGTTCTTTGCTTTTGCGTTTTGCGCTGGGCAAGCCGCAGGCATTCAAGCAGACACCCTCGGTGCAGCAATGCCATATTGCCAGCGACGCGGCTTTGGCATTTGGTTGGTTAGGGATTGTATTGTTGCATGTGGTTTCCGGCCTATATGTGGTGGTGCCCGGTCTCTTTCCGCCGATACTTCTCGGTTTTTGGGAGCTGATTTTTCTTTCAGCCTGGGCGGGGTTGGCTTTTGGGGCTTTGGGGAAGGCGCTTTTAAGGGCCAAGGCTTGGAGGGCAGGGGATGCCACTCAAGCGAGGCCGGCCTCCTATTTTGCGCTTCTTGCTTTGACGGGCTTGTCGGGCATGGGCATGGCCATCTGTTGTCGGTGGAGCACCACTTGGCTGTGGTCTGCTTGGAAGTCCTGGTTGGTTTCTTTGCTGGACTTTTCTGGGACGGGACTGTTGTTTGCGATGCCTTTGGCGGTGCCTGTTTGTTTGGTGCTGGTTGTTTTCTGCTGTGTGGTTTGGCCAGCATCAGGGCTGAGTTTGGGTGAAGTTTTTCCTTTTCGTTCGTTGATGAAGCGTCTGCGGCAGAATGCAGTGACCACTTCGTCGGGAGCTTAACCATGAGGTTGCGAATTTCGAGTTTGAGCCTTGTCATGGGAGTCGCTGCTGTTTGCGCATGCACAGGCCCGCTGAATAACCAGCAGGGCTATGCACCCGAGCAGCCCATTGCCTATTCCCATGCTCTACATGCAGGGCTATATGAGATGGATTGCCAATATTGCCATTTTGGCGCAGAGAAAAGCCGCCATGCGGGAGTTCCTCCTTCCAGTGTTTGCATGAATTGTCATTCCCAAGTGCGGATGGATTCGGCGGAGATTCAAAAGTTGGCGAACTATATTGAAGAGAACAAACCCATTCCCTGGGTGCGTGTGCACCGTTTGCCGGATCATGCTTTTTTCGATCACTCCAGCCATGTTGTAGCTGGCGGGCTTATTTGTCAGGAATGCCATGGGCCTGTTGAGACGATGGTTCGTCTTCAGCAGCAAGAAACCATGGCGATGGGTTGGTGTTTGGATTGTCACCGAAAGACGGTCCAAGAGCAGAAAAAAGCACCTGTTCCGTTGGCCTGGATGGCGCCAGGTTTAGAGTTTAAGTCGAGAGAACTCAACCCACCCACAGACTGCTCTGCCTGCCATCGTTAGAGAGGGAACCATGTCGAATTTGAATGAACCCAAACCGCGCCTTTGGCAAAGTCTTGCTGAATATTCAGGCAAGGGTGAAGTTGAGAAAGAGAAGCTCAATGAGTTTGCAGAAGAGTTGCCCGTTGGGGTGTCTGCAACGCCTATTGAAAAGAATTCTCGACGCGACTTTTTCAAGCTTATGGGCTTGTCCGGCGCTGCAGTGCTTGCCGCTTGCCAGCGTGGGCCCACGCAACAGATTCTTCCATTTACAAAGAAGCCGGACGAATTAACGCCGGGTTCAGCCCTTTGGTATGCTTCCGTATGCGGAGCTTGTCCTGCACAATGCGGGCTTTTGGTGAAGTCACGCGATGGGCGCCCCATTAAGATGGAGGGAAATCCTCTGCATCCTGTGTCGCTGGGCTCTTTGTGTGCCACAGGACAAGCTGCCGTCTTGGGGCTTTATGATGCCAACCGTGCACGAGGTCCTTCTCAAACCTCATGGACGGTTTCCTGGCAAGAGATTGACAACTCGACGGCCGAAGCGCTCAAGAAAGCCGGCGCAGAAAACAAGGCCATCCGCGTTGTATTGCCTTGGTGTTTGGGGCCATCCGAAGAAGCAGCCTTAGCCAAGTTTTTGCGGAAATATCCATCTGCCAAAACCGTTCGTTATGATGCGAGCGGTGAGTTGGATGCCCTTGCGAGAGCGACAGAGGCCTTGTTTGGTTCGCGGCAGATTCCCGAATTTCTCATTAACAGAGCCAAATGTGTGGTTTCTTTTGGGGCGGACTTTTTGGGCTCTTGGTTGTCTCCCGTAGGGTTTTCGCGCCAATATGCGAAAGCCAGGGATGTGGAAGATGAGAGGTCGCGTCAAAAACTCCTACGTCACATTCAAGTGGAGTCGACACTTTCTCTGACGGGCTCATGTGCAGATATTCGCTATGCCATCAAGCCTTCGGCGATGCTCCCTGTGTTGGCCGCTTTGTTGCGCAAGTTGGCGCCTCGGTCTGAGCCCATCATTCAGGTAGCGCTTTCTCAGGTTGACGCTCAGTTGCCTGCTGAGTTTTCGAACGAGAAACTGGAGCGCCTGGTTTTGGAGCTCAAAGCCGCCGGTCCCAATGGCCTTGTCCTCTATGGTGGTGATGAGCCGGGCATTCAGCTTTTGGCCTTGCTTTGCAATTTGGTTCTTCGAAATTCAGGTGTGACCGTTCGTTGGAGCACGGCTCGCAAGTTGGACGACAATGCATTGTTGTTGGACGAGTTTTTGGCAGAATTGACAGCCAAGAAAGTAGGGGCGGCTCTTTTCCTTGGCGTCAACCCCGTCTATTCACACCCGCAGGGCGCTCAGCTCAAAGGGCTGTTGGAAGGCATATTCTCCCTATCAACGGCAGGCACTCTAGACGAAACGGCTTCGTTATGCCACTTGCATGCACCGGAAAGCCACTGGCTGGAATCTTGGTCTGATTCGCAGCCTCAGGGTGGAACATGGGCGGTTGCTCAACCTCTCATTTCTCCGCTTTTTGACACGCGAAGCCGCATTGCCTCCTTGTTGGCTTGGGCGGGAGAGCCCAGCAACGATCATGACTTTGTACGCTCTTTCTGGGAGAGGGAAATCTACCCAAGTGGAGCAGGCTCCTTCCAGGGGTTTTGGGATGAGGTTTTGCGCAGAGGCATATGGCGTGAAAACAAAGAGACGGAGCAATCTCCGTCCTTAAAAGCAGCCATAAGCTCTAAGGTTGAAGCCTTGGTTCGTCTCTCGAAGGTGGTGCCTTCTCCCATAGAGCTTTTGGTACATCCTTCACTCTATTTGCGCAATGGAGAGCATGCCAACAATGCATGGTTGCAAGAGTTGCCGGATGCGCTCAGCAAAACCGTTTGGACGAATTATGCGGCAATAAGCAAGGAGCAGGCAGAAGAATGGGGTGTGGGGGATGGTGACGAGGTGAAATTGCAAGTGGAAGGTCTCTTCGTCGACATTCCTGTGTTTCGTCTTCCTGGAATTCCCACAGGTGTTGTTGCCGTAGCCACAGGCTATGGCCGAACAGCTGCGGGGAAAGTGGGCAACAACGTGGGTGTCCATGTTGCTCCTCTGGCCGCTACACGTCGAGCTGGCGCCAATGCTGTTGTCAGCAAGACAGGCGCTCATAAAAAGCTGGCTCAAAGCCAAACCTACAGCGAAAAACTCGACTCTCTTGGGAAAGATCGCATGTTGGTGCGCTCCATGGAGTTGGCGCAATTCCTTGAAGATCCACGCAAAGTTCACGAAGGAGCGATGCACGAGCTGAACACGCACGGGCTGCCAGGCAGCATATGGTCCGAGCACAAATATGAGGGGCACCGCTGGGGCATGGTGGTGGACTTAAACGCATGCACAGGGTGTAGCGCCTGTGTGGTGTCTTGCCAGGCAGAGAACAACATTCCTGTGGTAGGTGAGCGCGAAGTGTCCATTCGGCGTGAAATGTCATGGATGCGGATTGACCGTTATTTTGGGGGAAAGCCGGAGTCTCCCGAGGTATTTTTCCAGCCGATGATGTGTTGGCATTGTGAGAATGCGCCTTGCGAGACGGTTTGTCCTGTTTTGGCAACGGTGCATTCCAGTGAGGGTTTGAACCAGCAAGTTTATAACCGTTGCGTAGGAACGCGCTATTGTGCGAACAACTGCCCTCCCAAAGTTCGACGCTTCAACTGGTTTACATATAAGCATGAGGATTCTTTGGAGCGCATGGTGCTCAATCCCGATGTGGCCATTCGTTCCCGCGGTGTCATGGAGAAATGCTCTATGTGCGTGCAGCGAATTCAAGAAGGGAAGGCCCGGGCCAACAACCAAGGGCGGCCCCTGGGGGATGGTGAGGTGTTGACAGCCTGTCAACAGAGTTGCCCGACCCAGGCCATCCATTTTGGTGATTTGAACAATCTAAATTCAAAAGTTGCTCGAATGGCAGCTCGTCAGCGCAGTTATAAACTGCTCACAGAGTTGAACATTGGGCCCGTAGTTTCCTATATGGCCAAGGTGACAAACCGTGGAGGAGGCAAAGATGAGTGAAGCACAGGTCTCCCAATTGCGCACACCACTGGTGACGGCTGAACGAACGTTGTCGCAAGTTACGGATGACATTGTTACGCCGTTGATTCAGCGTCCCACTGTGCGGTGGTGGCTGTCCTTTTTGGCTGCCGCTTCCGTGTTGGGCATTGGGTTTGGAATGGTTGCCTACCAAATTGGCACAGGTATCGGTACCTGGGGTTTGAACAAGACGGTGGGTTGGGCTTTTGACATTACCAACTTTGTTTTTTGGGTAGGCATCGGTCACGCCGGGACACTGATTTCAGCCATTTTATTTCTCTTTAGGCAGAAGTGGCGCACTTCCATCAACCGAGCCGCGGAAGCGATGACTTTGTTTGCCGTTATGTGCGCGGCCATTTTCCCGCTGATTCACGCGGGGCGTCCATGGTTGATTTATTGGATGTTCCCCTATCCCAACAGCCGCGGCAGTCTCTGGGTGAATTTCCGTTCCCCTCTGCTTTGGGACGTATTCGCCATCAGCACCTATTTCACGGTGTCGGCCGTATTCTGGTATATCGGTTTAATCCCTGACATGGCGACCATTCGAGATCGCCTTTCTGGGCTTCGAAAGAAGATATTTGGTTTTCTGTCGTTTGGCTGGAATGGTTCCAACCGCATTTGGTCGCGTTATGAGACGCTCTATTTGTTGCTTGCGGGTTTGGCCACGCCCTTGGTGCTTTCTGTGCACACCATTGTGTCCATGGACTTTGCGACTTCGCTGGTGCCGGGTTGGCATGCCACCATTTTCCCCCCCTATTTTGTTGCGGGGGCGGTGTTTTCCGGTTTTGCGATGGTGTTGACGTTGATGATTATTACGCGGGTGGTGTTGAAGCTCGAACATTTCATCACCATCAGGCACATTGAGAACATGAACAAAATCATCATCGTCACAGGAGGCATCGTCGGCCTGTCCTATGGCACCGAGTTTTTCATTGCCTGGTATTCCGGCAGTCCATGGGAGCGTTTTGCTTTCATCAACCGGGCCTTTGGTCCCTATGCCTGGTCCTATTGGATTATGTTTTCGTGCAACGTTGTTTCGCCGATGTTGTTTTATTTCAAAAAAATACGAACTTCCATTTTGGCAACATTCCTTCTTTCCATTGTCGTCAACATAGGCATGTGGTTTGAGCGTTTCGTCATTATTGTGACTTCGTTGCACCGTGACTTTGTGCCCTCCAGCTGGGCGATGTATAAACCCACCGTTATTGAGATAGGCACTTTCACGGGGACGTTTGGGTTATTTTTCACGCTCTTCTTGTTGTTCGTGCGTTTCCTCCCAGTCATTTCCATGGGTGAAGTGAAAGCCGTGAACAACTTTGCGAAGCACAAAAATGCACACCACGCTGAACATGAGGTGACAGCATGAGCAAAGTCCGAACAGTGGGTTGGTTTGAGCAAGAAGCTCAAATTCTCCATGCGACGAAGGCCGCCCGAAAGGTGAAGTTAAAGGTGGTGGATGTTTATACGCCCTATGCAGTACACGGCTTAGATGAGGCCATGGGGCTTAGGCCTTCGAAGTTAACTTGGGTATGTTTCTTAGCGGGTTTGGCAGGTGGGGGCAGCATGTTGGCGCTGATGATTTATACCTCGGCGATTTCATGGGCTCTGAATGTGGGAGGCAAGCCCTTTGCTTCGGTGCCAGCCTTCATTCCTGTTACTTTTGAAGCGACGGTGTTGTGTGCAGCACTGACGACGGTGTTGGCCTTCTTTGTGCGCTCCAAACTTTTTCCGGGGAAGAAGGTAGTGCCTCTGGAGCGCGTCACCGACGATCGTTTCGCGCTGGAGTTGTGGGCAGAGCCCGAAGAGGCGCGAAGTTTTCTTGAAGGACAGGGTGCCGTTGTCGTTCAGGAGGTGCCATGAATATTTCCCGAATATGTTGTTTCCTAGGCTGCCTGGCCTTTTTGGGGTTGTTGGCTTGCGGGCAAGACTTTTCAAAGCCGAACTATGAATATTCGCCCGACATGGCCTATTCCCTCGCCTATGAGTCGTTTTCAGCCAATCCCTATTTGCCGGAGGGAAGAACTTTGGCGGTGCCACCTCAGGGGACTGTTCCACGAGGCTATCAACCCTTTTACTATGCGGCGGGCCCCGAAGAAGCTTTGCGTGCAGGTGAGGAACTGAGAGATCCTCTTCCCAGCGCTAAAAATACGGAGGCGCAAAAACAGATTCTTGAGCGAGGCAACGTTCTGTTTGCACGCCTATGCGTTCCTTGCCACGCCATGGACTTGCAAGGTGGTGGGCTTGTGACACGTTTGTTTTCACGTCCTCCTTCTTTGTTAGCAAACAATGCGCGCCAGATGAAAGACGGGCAGATTTTCCACATTATTACGACGGGGCAGGGGACCATGCCTGGCTATGTGCAGCAGATTTCGCAGCAAGACAGGTGGAAAGTGATTCGCCATATCCGCGCAGTTCAAGCCGCTAGCCCGCCGGTGGATTTGGGACCAGAGACAACGAATACGAATGCCGACACTCCTTCTCAGGGGGCCTTATGACGAGCACAGGAAAAACAATGAAAACGCAAATGGTGGCCTTGGGAGTGGCCGTCCTGGGCTTGGGAGGGCTTGCCTTTGCTGTTTTTTTAGACCCCAAGTGGGGTTCTACCAATCTCTTGGTAGGCGCTTTCTTTTTTATAACCTTAGCTGCGGGGGGCTTGGTTCTTCTGGCTCTCAACACCGTAGCCAAAGCGGGTTGGCACATTGTTCTCAAGCGTGTGTTTGAGAATTATGCTGCCTTGTTGCCCGTTGGCGCTTTGCTGATTTTGCTCACGCTTGTCAACCTGCTCAGTGGCGAAAACTCCATTTATGAGTGGGCGCGGCCTGGGGTGATGGAGCATGATCATCTCCTGCACGAAAAAGTCGCCTATTTGAACCCTCTCTTCTATGTCATCCGCATGGTGGTTGTTTTGGTGCTGTGGTGGCTGTTTGCTCTGCGCTTGAGAAGCCTTTCTCAGGCGCAAGACAAAGACGGCAAGGTTTCTCGCACGGATCAATCGGTGCGTTGGTCCACCGGCTTTTTGGTGTGTTTTGCTTTAACGTTTTCCATGGCTTCTTTTGACTGGATTATGGGCTTAGAAGCGCATTGGTTTAGCACCGTCTTCGGAATGTATAACATAGCAGGACTTTTGTCCTCGTCGGTAGCAGCCATTGTTTTAACGTGTATCCTTTTAAACAAGACGGGTTGGTTTCCGGAATTCCGCATTCCCCATGTGCATGACTTGGCCAAGCTCCTCTTTGCCTTCTGTACTTTTTGGGCCTATTTGTGGTTTTGCCAATTCATGCTGATTTGGTATGGCAACCTTCCTGAAGAAACCATTTATTTTTTGAGGCGCTGGCATGGAGGCTGGCAGCCCCTTTTCTATCTCAATTTTGCTCTCAACTGGGTGCTTCCTTTCTTTTTGCTTTTGCCCCGTCCGCTCAAACGCAACCCCAACTATGTCGCCGTCATTGCTTTGGTTGTGTTGTTGGGCCGCTGGCTGGACATTTATTTGATGGTGACACCCATCAATTTCTCTTCGCCGCCCATGGGTTGGGTTGAGCTTTCAGCTGTTTTGGGTTTTGCCGGGTTGTTTGTTTTCCTTCTGCAAAGGAAATTCCAGAAGGTGCCGCTGATTGCGAAGAAAGATCCTTACCTCCAAGAAAGCCTCAACCTCCACTAGACCGGCAAGTTGACTTGAGCTGCCGCGATGTACGGATGGAAATGTAGAGGCTTATGAGCTGGGGGCAAGGTGGTTTTTATGCGGGACTTAAGCCCCCCCCCTCGCCCCCGTCCAATGGCGTTTGGCTGTATTCCTTTCAACCTAAAACCACTCTGGCTTTCTTCATTTTGCGGGTGGGTTTTTCCCCTCGCCGTTTTCAGCGCGCCTTGCGTAGGCTTTGCCTGTCGCCCGCAGAGAAAAACAACAGGACATAGGCCCCCCAAAACTGTCTGTATAGGCCCTCTAGCGTTGCTTTTAAGCCTTTGTATTTTTGTGCCAGTAACTTCCAGTTAACAGTGTTTGTTTGCTGACGTTTTGGAAATACAATACTTGCAGACAGCAGAGAGGGTGGGCTAGAGGGGGGGAAAGAGGGAGGGGCACATAGGCCGGCCGCGGGGGGCCAGCGAGAGGAGAAGCAGGGGTGGAGCAGCGTCGCCCCTCAGGTGCGTGCAGGGGCGCACACGGTGGTGCAGAAGGAGTAGGAGAAATTGTTGGACATAGAGGCCTTAAGGAGAAGCGGAATGAATGAGTGGAAGCGAGTGGCCCGTGTGGCCGGAAGCATGCGTTATATAGTGGCCTTCACAGCTGTGTTGGTGGGGGCGCAAGGATGGGCGCAGGGGGCGAAGAAGCACAAGCAAGCGCCGCCGCCGGTGGAAGTCATTATTCTCTTGGAGAAGCCACGGCTTTCGGCCCTGCCCTTGGAGACAGAGGAAAGCCCTCTTGGAAGGCGTTGGAATGCGCTGTTTATGCAGGAGGTGGCCAAGCAGCAAATACACATGACGCCGGAGCCGGTGGTGGATGATTTTTTAGCGACGCAGGAGGCGGGGTGCCCCAACAACCCCGAATGCCTTGCCGCGCTGGGGCGTACCAGCAAAGCCCACTATGTGTTGCAGGGCAGCATGTCCCGGACGGAAGACGCCTATAGCGTCAGTGCGCGTATTTTGCAGGCCGACGGCATTGAGGTGAAGAAGGTAGGCCCCTTGCAAGTGCAGCATGCCAAGAACGCCAGCGAGGACAAAAACGCGCAAGTTGCTTTGGGGCAGCTGTTGGCCGAGTTGAATTTGGGCAGACTGAACCCGAGCCCCAGTGTTTCGCTGGAGGAGCCGACCATTATTACGGAGACGGTGGTGGTGGAGAAAACCATAGAGAAGCCCATGGTATTAACTTCAATGGGTCTAAGGCCGCAGACAGAGATAGAGGAGGAATTGAAGCGGGGCCCCTCTCCCATGCGCAAGGCCTCCTATGGTTTGTTTGGGGCGGCGGGTGCGGCGGCCATTGCCGGTACCGTGTTTGCGGGGCTTGCTGACAATGACTTCAGAAAATATAGGAAGCGCTCCGTTGATCACGACTCGATTGTGGTGCGTGGGAGCATGGACTTAAAGGAGACACAGCAGATAAGGGACAGGGTTTTGGCATACAAAGTTGTTTCCATAACGACGTTTTCCATGGCGGGCGCCGCGGCCATTGCAGGTACAGTGCTGTTTTTCCTCTCGCCGGAGCGCCACATGAAAAGCTCGATGAAGCTGGGTTTAGCGCCTACGGAGGGTGGGGCTATGCTCAGTTTAGAAGGGGTTTTACCATAGAGGCGGGGCAGTCTCCCCCCCTCCGCAGGCAAAGCCTCGGGTGGGCTTCCTGCGCAGGGGGGCTTTGTCTCTTTGCCTTTGTTTTGACAGCCTGTCCCTCGCGTTGCGCGCAAGCCCCCCCGACGGACAACCCCTCTGCCACCCCCCGGGAGGCTCCCCCCCTGGAGGAGGCCCAGAAGGCTACCCCTTTGCCCGTGCTACCCGTTGCTCAAGAGGCCTCTGCTTCAGAAGACTCCCTGGAAAGGCCCCCCTCCTTCCAAGCCTTCCTCAGGGAGCCCAGCAGCGAGGAGCTTTTGGAGTTAGGGGTAGCGGGGGGTACGGAATATGAAGCGGCAACAGAAGCCTTCCGCGAGGCCCTTGAGGGGCTGGAGAAGGGGGGAGAAGCCGCATCCACACGCGGCCAGAGGGGGGAGGCCCTCCAGCGGCAGGCCCAGAAGTTGAGGGGGCTTTCCGAGGCCTACCCGTGGCATGCGCTTTCCGGGGCAGCTTCCTTTGCGGCCATTGCCGCGTGGTATGCCGCAGGGGAGTGTAGGGAGTTGTTGAGGGTAGGGGAGGCCTTTATGGGGGCCTGGCCGCAGGGTGTCTATGCGTCCGAGGTAGGGTTTTATATGGCTTTATGCCGGCGGCAGCAGGGGCACAGGGCAGACTATGAGCGTTTGTTAAGGTGGGTAATAGGGCAATATCCCCATACGCCGGCCGGGCTAAAGGCGCGTATAGAGTTAGGGGTGGAGTTGGGGGGCTAAAATATTTTTTTGCCCTCCGGGCGGGGTTTTATTGCTGGGCCTGCGGCCCGGGCGTTGTTTGCCCTCCCGGGCGGGGTTTTTGGTGCTGGGCCTGCGGCCCGGCTGTTTCCGCTGCGCGGCTGCCGTAGGTTTCGCCTACCGGCGAGTCACTTTTTTGTGTGACAAAAAAGTAACCAAAAAAACACCCTCCGGGGCCCTGCCGGGGGCTCCTGCAGCACTTGCGACCCCCTCGAACTCTTTACTTGATCCACCCCATCATTCTGGGGCCGTTCACCCCGTGCAAATTTGAATTGCCGAAGCACTGCTACCTGGTCTTATTTTGAGCGCCGCAGGGGGCACCCGCCCCCTGCTCGTACTCTAAAACAGTACCCCCCTACGTCGGCTCTACCAAAAGACAGCGCTCATTAATTCTTCGTCTACGTTAGGTATTAAGGCAGCATAAGTTTATAGCGGGAAGGTGAGTGCATACAGGGATTAAAAACGAGGATGCCCTCCCGATGAAGGGTGCTTAGTTTAGGGAAGGGTGAAGGGGGGGCTAACTGCAATGCCCCAACCCCGATAGGGGGCCTCGCAGAGCCCCGGAGGGTGT
>WQYA01000019.1 GCA_009781495.1 Cystobacterineae bacterium | reverse complement strand
GTAGGCGAAACGGAGCGGAACGTGTGAGGCGGGAAAGCAAAGCTTTCACGACTCATGAAGTGGAGCGGAGTTAAACGAGCGAAGCGAGTTTCAACCTACTGCCGCCGCGCAGCGGAAACAGCCCGGGCCGCAGGCCCAGCACCAATAACCCCGCCCGGGAGGGCAAAAAAATTGTTTTTAAAAACAGCCGGGCCGCAGGCCCAGCACCAACAACCCCCCCCGGGAGGGCAGAAGAATTGTTAAAGCGCCTACAAAAAAAGTCCGTCAAGGCCTTGTTCGCTTTGACGGATTTTTTTTGAAACTCTCTTTTTGAGGAAAAGGGCTCGCAATTGATGCCATAACCGCACAATATGACACATAAACATTTTCAAGCAGTTTTCGTATTACCCCCAAAGTTACCCCAATATGTTTTGGGGTGCCTTGTGGGTGGGCTGCTCTTCTTCCCCTGCCTTCCTTTCTATCATTGAGGATCAGCAAGCACAATCAGCTCCAGAAGAAAGCAAAGCAGCACAAGCGCATGCGGACTTAGCAAGCTGGCTGGAGAGGAAGCATGAGGCCAGCGCGCTGCGGCTTGCGTGTTTCGTTCCATGTGAACGGTGGTTTTTGTGCGAACGCCCTTCTATTTTTTTGACTTGCCGGGCATGATAGAGCCCCGTCGCGAGATCGAGGTTAAGAATGTGGTGAGCATTCATGGCCGCGCATCTACAAGCATGGTAAGTTATCCCCAACTTTGACGAAGATGGATAAATAAAGCCAATGTCATTCGCTGACGATTTTATAAGAGAAGTAAAAAAGCAGAGTTCTCGTGGGCGCTGCCTTCATTATGAAAGTAGCGTGCGCTGCGACAAGATCGTCTCGGCACATTCAATTCAACGAAGTGGACAGCTTGCTCATATCGCGGAAAACGGACACGTCTATCGTCTTAACAGCGATTTCTCGACGCTTAAGAAGAACAATGGCAAACCAATGATGCGTAAAGTAGGACTCAATCGAGCATCTGCCTTTGCAGGCTTTTGCGGAACGCATGACAACGAGTTGTTCGCTCCAATCGACAACTTTCCGCTACGTCCTGATGCGCAACAAGTGGCACTCTATGCTTATCGTTCTTTGTGCCGGGAGTACTTCGTAAAGGAAAATGCTGTTCGAGCGCTGCCCAATCTTGTTAACAACCACAATCTCAGTCCTTCTGCCAAAGACATGTTGACGGCTTGTTACGAGGGGAACACAATCGGTTTCAACAATCTGAAATACCACAAAGGGCAATATGACCAAGCCCTTCTCTCTAAAAATTACAGCGATTTTGCCTATACCATCTTCACGTCGAATTCCCCTTGCGCCCTACAGCTCTCCGGCCTCCTCCATCCAGACTACGATTTCACTGGCGGCCACTTGCAAACGCTTGGAACAGAAGAACCAGCGCTTGATTTAATCACGTTCTTTACGGCACCCATAGAAAATGGATGGTCGTTTAGCTTTGCATGGCACGTATCGAGTTCAAGCACCTGTGAAAAATTCTTGGGGTCATTAGCGGCCGCTGTGCACTCCGGAGTAAAATTGAAAGACGCTCTCCTGCGCCTTTCTATTGTTTGTGAGAATCATGCGTTGCGTATTTCATGGTGGGATGCATTGCCTCCCGATTCAAAAGCGGCACTCCAGGAACGCATGTTAGCTTTTTATCCCTACAATCAGTTCTATCTAGCCGCGGGGTTCGAAGGAATCGCCGACTGGAGTTTCGAGCATGTACATACAACACTTCAGCCTGTTAGGTTGGGTTGAGCATGGCGAAACAAACAACAACCAAGCGGGTTTCGCCCTCCAAGAAAGGCCCGTCCGCTGCGGTGGAAAAATGCACGAGCGCCGATTATGCAGGCATCCACGGCAGCATTGTCGCCCTGCTGGAGCAAGCACGCCACGCCGCTGCACGCAGCGTCAATACGCTGATGACCGCCAGTTATTGGGAGATTGGGCGGCGCATTGTGGAATTCGATCAGGGTGGCAAAGAGCGGGCCGACTATGGCAAAGCTTTGCTTCAGCGCTTGTCCGTCGATCTGACAACCCGGTTTGGGCGAGGGTTTGGCGTGGACAACCTGGAACAAATGCGGTTGTTCTACCTGACTTACCCGCCCTCTCGAATTTCCGAAACACTGTCTCGGAAATTCGGTGTAGAACCTCCTCCTTCCACCGGTAAGCAACGGGGAAAGAAATCCGAATCGGCGATTCGGATTTTCGACCCGGGCCAACTTGCCCAAGCCTTTCCTCTGACATGGACGCATTATATCCACCTGATGCGTCGTACCCGATCCACTGAAGAACGGGAGTTCTACGAAGCCGAAGCCCTTCGCGGCGGCTGGAGCGTGCGCCAGCTCGCCCGCCAAATAGGCACTCAGTTTTATACTCGTGCGCTGCTGTCGAAGAACAAGCGCGCCATGCTTGAAAAAGACAGCCAGCCCAAACCCAGCGATGTACTTACGCCTGATGAAGCCGTTCGCGACCCTTATGTTCTGGAGTTTTTAGATCTCAAGGACGAATATTCCGAGTTCGAGTTGGAAGATGCACTCATCCATCGGCTGGAAGACTTTCTGCTGGAATTGGGCAACGACTTCGCTTTCGTCGGCCGTCAGCGGCGGCTGCGCCTGGATGAAAGCTGGTTCCGGGTAGACTTGCTGTTCTTCCATCGCCGCTTGCGCTGCCTGGTTATTATTGACTTGAAACTCGACGAACTCACGCATGCTGACGTGGGACAAATGCATCTGTATTGCAACTATGCCCGCGAACATTGGACGATGCCCGGGGAAAACCCGCCGGTAGGACTCATCCTCTGCGTGCGCGCTAAATCCGCCCTGGCGCGCTACGCGCTCGACGGCCTGCCCAACAAAGTGATGGCCGCCGAGTACCGCACCGTGCTGCCGGACGTGAAACTGTTGCAAGCCGAGCTGGAAAAGACCCGTCATGCGCTGGAGGCGCGGAGGAAGCGCCTGCCTACGCGGCAGCGGAAGCTCACTTCGTTTGCTTGACTCCGCTACGCTTCGTCCCCATGAGCCTCTAAAGTTTAGAGGTAGCTACCTTAGGGAGTTTGTACGCTAATGGGAAAATCACCATAGCGTTGAACAACGCCCTAGGAAGGTTGAGAGTTTGGCTTTCACCCTTGTTTGCCACGCCTTCATTTTAGGAACCGCATGCGCCTCATCAAGTTTTTCATCTGCTTCCAAAAGTGTGGGGCTCATGGCGTCGCATCTGCCTGCAAGTTAGCCATGGTGGGATGGCCTTCTTGCGCGGCTTGGTGTTGGGGCGCAGTGTGCAGCGTGTTTTGGCCTGCCGCGTGGCCTGCCTGGCTGTGTTGAAGGTTGGCGGTGAGCCTCTCCAAGTCTCGAATAATGACGCCAATGTGCCAGCCTGCGCCTCTGTGTTTTTGCTGAACAACCCCAACGACATTTTCAAGCGCCGCAGCAATGCTTTCAAGGTAGATTTTGACATTCGAAAGCTCCAGCAAAACCAGTACCTGCTCGATAAAAATGCTCGCGTGAGAATAACCGCTTTGCTTAAGACAGGCCAAACGCGCGTGGATGGCGATCAATGCATTTTTCTCGTCTTCGCTCAGCTTTCCTTCTTCAGGTATGACCGGCTCTCCGCTGCATTCGAAGGAGGCCGGGCAATGTCATTTGAGGGTCAAAAAAAAATGGCGGCTCAAACAAGCTGCTAAGACCGGCTGTCTAACATGAAAAGCCTGCGAATGAAATGAGCATCTCCCCGAGGGAGCACGGGAGAGGTAGAGTGTGCTCCTTCTGGGCTAACGGCTTTGAAGAGCCCAAAGAGGCCCTGAAGTTCAACAAACGACGAACACGAAGGAGCACGACATGAAGCTTACACCCGTTGGAGTGGACACGGCAAAGAATGTTTTCCAGGTGCATTTTATTGAGGAGAAAACAGGCGAGGTGGTGAACAAGCAGTTGAAGGGCTGTTGAAGTTTGAGAAGCGAATAGTGGGCATTGAGCGTGTCATTTTTTCTTGGAAGAAGGACGACGTAGCGGTGAAGGTGGTGAGTGAAATTCCGGGCGTAGGTCCGTTGACGGCGACGGCGGCGGTAGCGACAATGGGGGACGCGAAGGCATTCAAGTCCGGGAGGGAGTTTGCTGGGTGGGTGGGGTTGGTACCGCGGCAAATGGGGACGGGAGGGAAGAGTCGTCTATACGGCATCAGCAAGCGCGGCGACGTATATTTGCGGATGTTATTCATCCACGGTGCGAGGAGTGTATTGCAGCAAGTGAAGCGGAGGGGCGGGAATCCGTGGGAGGAGAAGTTAATGGAGCGGCGTCCGCACAACGTAGCGGTGGTAGCGTTAGCGAACAAGGCGGCGCGGACGTTATGGGCGTTATTAGCGCATGGTCGGCGCTATGAGAAAGGCCACATAAGCGAGTGTCCGCAGCGGGAATATGCGTAAGGGCGAGGAGGAGAGTGAGAGGGAAGGCCCAAAGGATAGAAGACTTTTTTAGAGAAGGGAGAAGCAAAAAATTGCGCAGGCGAAGGAGATGACGAAGACGGAAAAAACCGAGACTCACGAAACTGAGCAAGGCCCAGGACTTCGAGTCCGTCCGGCGAATGAGGTGTGAATCTACCGCTATTTCAAGCGAATTTCATCTGGGCCAGCAGCGGCAACACATGCTGCACAAAAGGCCGAATATAGAGCTGCAAGCTTTCCTGTCTGAGAAGTCAAAGAGGCCTGGCGTAAAGAAAACAATGCACAGAAAAAAACCTATTGCACATGGGAGATGCTCATATAGAGCCTTGCGATTCCCCATTCGAGCCGCCAGAATGGAGCCACGCAGAACGAAGAGATAAGGTCCACCGGCAGGCTCTCTCCGTTCATGTTAGACATAATGGGCTTAGCAGCCCCAGCCACAATCTCTTGCAGCAAAAGGGAGAATAGCATCTTTCGTTGTTGCGTGGGTTATTTTTTACGTGGGTGTTTTTGCCCTGCGTGTTGGCTGCGAAGTTCAGCCACCACGGCTTAAAATTTAGCACCCAAAACTCAAAGTCCGTCCAAAAGCTCTGCCATACTCACACCAAAAGCGTCGGCCAGGCGTTTGATTGTCGTAAGGCGTGGGTCAAGGTCGCCGCGTTCAATTTTTTGGTAGTGGGACAATGAAAAGTCGGCATATCTCACCATGTCGAGCTGAGACAACCCATGCTCATGTCGCACTTGGCGGCACTTTTTTCCAAAGCGAACAGCGAGCTTATGGGGGTTGGCTTCACGTTTCACATAAGGATGCGTAGCCAGATACTTCATTGCATAATACGTCACGTTTGACGTAGCCTTGTTTGACGTATAAAGCAGTCTATGAATTCACGTTAGTGACTGCATTCACCGTTTCGGCCGACCACACAGCAACCAAGAAAAGAGAAACTCATGAGTGAAGCGAAGAAAACCAGTCCTTGGGTATACATTTTAGCAGCGCTTGGACTTCTTTTTGTGCTTGGCATTGGAAGCTGCATTGCCTGCTTCGGTGTTGGCGCTGTTGGTGTTGCGAGTGTTGCTGGAGTTGGTGCTGAGATTCGCGAAAATTTCAAGACCCAAGAGAGCAAAACCAAAGCAGAGCAAGAAACAACCAGGCCATCTCTGAATGAGCAAGGAGTTAGGTTGCTCAAGCTGACAATTTCTGCGGCGGCGAAAAAAGCAATAGGCGAGGCAAAAGTTAACGATGAGAGCATTGAAAATGCGGCGCTTTCGATGGCTGGATTGTCTGCCGTTATTCTAGCTCCTAACTATTCGTTCGAATATGAAAGCAACGAAATATCTGCAGACCAGATGTTCAAGGGCAGGATGATTCTTGTCTCTGGCGTCGTTGAAGAAATCAACAAGGACATTATGGGAGTGGGCTATCTTGTCCTCAAAGGGCACAAAAACTTTTCTCGCGTCCGTGCATCCCTGAAAACCAGCAGCCTAAGCAGAGCGGCGGTGGCGAAGAAAGGCTCAAAAGTTCACATGGTGTGCAAGGGCAAAGGAATGATGCTTTCTATTTCTATGCTCGACGAGTGCCAATTTGCTGACGAGTATTCTGCAATTGCAGTTTCTCAGGCAGAAAACGCCATTTCTGAATTTCTCAGTGGCAATGTTCCCGTTGTGAAGCCCCTTGGAGAGATGCTTATCGAAATATATGCGATGGGTGCAGAGCTTCCGCAAGACTCGTCATGTTTCGATGACCCATTTGGAAACCTATGTACAAAGGCAAAGCGAGAATTCAAAAAAGACGCGGCGGCTTCTCTTCGGGCTGAAAAAGTGGCCGATGAGCTTCGTGGGGTTGTGAAGCTGAAGGAATTGGATGAGCCGAAAACCTAGAGCGGTTTTGGTTTAAGCGCGTATGCTTGAAGCCACTGCTCCCCTGCTAGCTGGATTGGAAGAGTGTCTAGGACTCAACCAAAACCGCCCTAGCTCCTCTACATTTATTGGAGAGTGAAGCCGCATTCGGTTCCTGGCTCCAGCCTCAACTCACCAAAGAGGTTGCCGCTCATATGACAATAGGAGGCACGCTGCTCCAACTGTCCTTGTCTTTGTCGAGCAGCCCTAGGATTTTGGCATTCAACTCAAGGGCCTTAAGCCGTGTGCGGGTGTCTGGAGGTCGCACCACCAAAGTACCCCCCTTGGGCATGGGTACCTCTTCCCGGGCTATACCCCTCGCTATGGCGTCTAAAAGCATGCGAATTTCCCCAATACCCATGGCGGCAAGCAACTGCGGCGCTTTGGTAGACGTGGAAGACTCGGACTCTTGAGACTCTGCCAGCTTCAAGGGTGGGGCCTGTTTTCTTCCTTCCTCAATAGCCGCCCTCACGTCCTTGTCCTTCATCAACCTGTGTCCCTGTACCTTGGCACCTTTTAGAGAGTACCCCGCCAGGCGAGCAGCCCTTGCGGCACTTTTCCCTTCAAGCACATGGCGAATGAAGAGGAACTTTCTGCATTGCTCTATTTCTTGTTTTTGTCTCATGTGCGCATGGGAATGTTTTTTGCTGTTAACTCACCCAAAACCCCAACCACCTAAATTTATTGCATTTTACATCTTTTTTGTCAAGCGTTTTGGCCTGTTTAGTTAACCTTGGGTGCCCTAAAGCTAACTGCCAGAAGGCTTGCAAATATGTTCTTAGTGGAAAAATTGAAGAAAGAGTATTTGGGAGCGAAAAACGATATATCGTTAGATTGGAGGAATTGAATGATTAGAGATATTAACGAACCAATGACAGCGGAGCGCCTAAAAGAAATTTGTGATGAAGGGAAAGGTAGAAGAAGTGGGGCAAGGAGCAGAAAAACGCTATTTGATAACAGTCGAGGAATGCGATGAAAAAGCAAGAATTGGTCGAAAAAGACGATGAGAAACAACTCACGATAGAGGAAAAGTGGGACATGTCGGGAATTCGCTTCCTCGACAACATGGAGGGAGAAGAGGAGGAAGAAGAGGAAGAAGAAGAGGAGAAAAAATGACTCAGACACACGGGAAAATTATGGAAAACAAACAGCTTAGCCATTTTACGAAGTGGCGTCTGTTTTTTTGCTCATGCTGCGACCTCCCCGTGGGCTTTGACAATGCTCCCCCAGCGCTTGCGGGCTCCCTCAAGGTACTGCCTTAGAAACCCCCAGGTGACATATTCAGCCCTGGCCCGGCTTCCCGCAAATACAAACGGCACATGGTAGCGGGCCATGAAGGTCAAAACACTCTGGCAAGCGCTGGGGGGGTCCAATTGGCTACGGTAGTTTCCAGCCGCCAGCTCCCCCCAACTTGCCTCCACCACCACGGCGAAGGCGTCAAGAGCTGCTGCCCTCTGCAATTCACGCTCAAACCTTTCTCTCTCCCTCCCAAGGCATGCCACCAAGTCAGCCAAGGACTTCCTCTCAACAGCAACCTTATCAGCCAGCCCAGCAAGGCTATAATCGCCTATAGGCAGCGCGCAGACTTCAACGAGGTCCAGCATACTTTTGGTGCTCAAAGGCAAATGGGGCTTGCTCTCGGCTGTCTATGAGGACTTTCATTGAATGCCCTCCTCTGTTTTCGCGTGTGGGGGATAGCGGCAGCAGAAGTTCAGCCCACGGACGCGCTCCGGACATCTCTGGCAGCCGTGCCAAATAATTGGGGTAATGGGCGCGGTAGTGCAAAACAAGTGGGTTGGAGAGTGTCCCCCCGCACCTCTCCAGTTCCGACAAAATGAGGAGACGGTTTGCTTTGGCAGTCTGCAAAGCGCGGGCTCTGTCCTCAATAGACAAATGCTGCAAGCCGCCCAAGAACAGCTCGCCGTCTGCGTCTCGCTCCAAAGTTAGCCCCATGCCCACAAGGTGGGCTGCCGCGCCAACTGGAAACCATCCGTTGCCCGGATTCATATTTTCACCCTGCCAGGAAGTGGGTTGCCGGGGAAAAACTGGTTGGGGGTCCGGCTGGGACTGAGGGTTTGGCTTTGTTGTCTTCATCAAAGCTTTCTCCCTCTTCGTTTTTTGAGTCGGGCAGGGCGGGCGAGTCGGGCAAGCAATAATTACGTGGTGTTGCGCCGTTTTTCGAGTCGGGCGGTCAAAAGCCAGAGTCGGGCGAGTCGGGCCGCTCTTCGTCCGCTGGCATGACAAACGCATAAACCCGCTGCCGGTCAATCTCTGGAAGGCGGGGAGGCTTCACGGTGTAATTCTTGCCATCCTTTATAAGCATGCCCCTTTCGGCCAACACCCGCTGCGCAAGTTTGTAGTCATGCCCTTTGCAAATTTCGTTTTTGAAGGCTTCTGGCAAACAATAATATGTTGTCTTCCCGCTTTCCGTCTTGACGAATCCAACGCGGTTAACAGTCTTTTCGACAGCGTCCATGGAGCCGTCCACACGCTGAAAACGACTTGAGCCGTGCATCTCAAGAAAGAGCTTCACGTCGCCCACGATGCGCGTTTCCTCTTCTGCTTCGTTCTCATTTCCGCCGCGTGAGGCTATCCAAGCAGAAAAACATTTTTTGGCAGCCTCCAAAGCTTCTCCTTCCTTCCAAGGCACAATACTCAACCTGGCAGCCAACTCCCCAGCGGCAGCAGCCAACATGAAATGCTGCGCCCCCCTCTTCACCTGTCCAGTCGCCCCCTCAGAACAAAATTCTTTCAACATGCTTCTCATCCACCCCTGAAGCCATGCCGTTATTTCGGCTTTGTTCTCAACCAGCTTTGCAACAAACGCCCGCCCAGCGTGTCCGTAGTTTTGGGTTGCGGCACTCTTTATTGTGTCTGCAAATTCCTGGGCAGAAGCATGGCCATGGAGGTTTTCAAACGCGCCCAGGCCCTTCCCGGCATCGGCAGGTAATTCAATCAACCTGACGCTTTGGCCTGGGTTGGGCCGCATGCCTTCTTCGGCCATCCTTGCAGCAAGCGTTTTTTCTCCAGTCGACAAAGCAACAGTCCGCCACCTTTTGCGGGGCTTTGAGTCTCCGTTTCGTGAGGCTCGCCCTTTGCCCATGGAATTGAAAAGCATATACGAGGCTTCATTGAGTGTGCGCGCCGACGCTTGTCCAAGCTCATCAAGACATAGCGCCGTGTCGTTGTGCATTTCGGCTTCACCCTCAAGTCCGTTGTCCGTCGACCGCCAACTCTTGACATAGCCTCCCGTTAATCCACCACTGCCCCATACAGTCGCAGCAACTTGCAACGTCGTTGTCTTGGCGCAAGAGGTGCCACCATACAAATTGACTCCCCAAGACTCTGCCCCCATCAACTCCAGCAATAGAGCACTGAGCGCAGCGCTTAGGAAAAACATAAGCCTGCTGTTTGCTTGTGCCCACAAACCTATTGTCTTCTGCCATCCCTCCAATGTCCCAGCCATACGGTAGGGGTTTTCGTGCTTTTGGCCCTGCAAAACAATTTTTTCTGGCCCGGCTGGCCCGACCTCGGTTTTGGTGTGTCGGGCAGCCAAAACACCTGTAATTTCCATGGGTGCCGACTCGCCCGACTGGCCCGACTTAAAAACTTCATCTGGGACAACAGGTTCTTCTTTTTTTAGCATGTTAAGGCTCCTCATTGGTTCCAGCAAAAACAACACCATCTGGAAAAACAAATGCGTCTCCGCACCATCCAGTTTTGGGTACGCAACGCACACGCTGGTTGGTTTTATGGGTCATCAAGTATATGGCCAGCAGCCGTTGCTCGTTTTGCCCTGGCGCAGCACACCACCCCTCGCCAACCAGGCGACCAAGCCAGGCAGCCCTGTCTTTTCCAACCAGAAGGCTTTTAGGCATGGCCCAAGTGTGTGGTTTTCCGTCCGGGTCGAACCATTTGAGCAGCAGCCCCCATTCCTTGCTTTGTTCGTCTCTGGTTTGCCCAAGAACAAGCAGCGGTGGCCCCAACCATGTTCGCTTAGGGTCGCTATTCTCTTTGAGTTCCGTAAACCACAACCCATCGCTCTCCAGAGAAAAGCGCCCGTCTGGGTGGGCTTCACACCTGAACCCGTCTTCAATAATTTGTTGGGCCGCTGGCGCTTCGACTTCTGAACCTTTTGCCACCTGAAGAAGCGTTTGTTGCGCTTTCTCCTGCCATGCTTCGCCCTCGGCCTGCTTAAGTTCAGCGGCAGCAACGCTCAACGCTGTGGCAACTTCCGAAGGAGAAGCATTGGCCAGCCTGTCAAGCGCATTCTCGCAATCCACAATGGTAGGCTTGCGCCTCTTGACAGGCTGAGATATAGTTTGCGCACACTTGTTTTGTTTTCTCGCCCTCGGTTGCTGCCGGGGGCTTTGTTTTTCTGACATGGCAGCCCTCATTTCTCTCTGGAAGCCTGTGCACCCAGGCGCTCAATGAGAGCGCGGATGTCTTCGGCGCGATAGGCAACACAGCGCGACCCCAAGGCTACAGGGCGAGGGTATTCACCGCTTTTGACTCCTTGGTACCATTTCGTTTTTCTGACGGGGATAAATTTGAGGACTTGTTTCAAGCGCAAAAAGCCAGTGGCGGGCAGATTCTCAACAACATTGGACATAAAAAACTCCTAGGTAAATGAATGAACCTAGGAGGCCACAGGCGGGCGGGAATTGTCTGGGAACGAAACGGGAAAGTCGGGAAAGCAGGCGTCTGTTAGTCAGCTTGAATGTTCAACCTTTCAGCTTCCTTTAAAAGCTTGTCCCCATGTTTTTTATATGTGCTTTCTTCCATGCCTCTTTTTTTGTGAAGAAGGCGACCTATCTTTGTTTTGTCGGCCCCACATTTGTAAAGAACGCAGGCTATAGCAGCTTCACTGCTACCCTCGGCCCGCATCTCATCACGAATTTTCGAGTGGGTTTTGGCAGCCCAAGGCTCAGTAGAGATACGTACACAAGGCTTTTCTTCGCTACCGCTTGAGGGGGGTGGATAGGGAAGAAAACGGTGTTCCCAGTCCCTTTGCTCAGCAAGCGAAAACCGTGCAGTTGAGAAAGGCGTTCCAGGTGTGCATAATCTTTCTAGGTCGTCGGTGTGAATCAAAAAAAACTCCATAAGCGAGGACATAAAAAGACTGCCTGCGTATCCACCCACCTCTAAAGGACCATGTTCTTTTCTAAGCTTTTCAGCCACGCTGTTGACACGCTCTCGAATTTCGTCAAAACGAAGAAGTTTGTGATTCTTGTCAAAGAGAGGCACCCATTTCCCTTCTTTTTCAATCAGCCTCCACATTTGCTCAGCACGAATGCGTTTTCTCTGCATGGCCTCTTTTAGGGTGATGTATTTTTTCATGGTTCTCACTCCTTCTTCTTCCTCAACTCATCCAAATAATCCGCCCACCACTGCATCATTTTGCGGCGCTCGGGAAGGTACTCGGCATAATTGTATGCAGCGCGAACACCGTCCCGGTCTCCGTGCGCAAGTTGCCTCTCTATCCAATCTCGGTTGAAGCCTTTTTCATTCAAAAGAGTGGACGCCATGCTTCTGAAACCGTGGACGGTCATTTGCTCCTTGGTGTAGCCAAGCCGCCGCAGCCCCGCCAACAAGGCCTCCTTTGTAATAGGCGCACTGTTCGCTCGTGGGGATGGGAACAAAAAGCGCCCATTGCCGGTGTAGGGTTGAAGCTCCTGGAGCATTGAAATGACTTGCCGCGCAAGCGGCACAATGTGCACTTGCTTCATTTTCATTTTTGCGGCGGGAATGCGCCACTCCTTGCCCTCAAAATTAAATTCCGTCCACTCTGCTTGTTGCAATTCTCCAGGCCTGACAAAAACATAGGGGGCCATGCGCAGAGCAAACCGCACAATGAGGTAGCCTCCATATGCGTCCATGTCTCGCAGCAAAATGCCAACAGCCTTGGGCTCCGTAATGCTGGCAAAGTTTTTTGACTTTGCTGGAGCCAGGGCTCCTTTCAAGTCGGCGGTAATGTCTCTCTCTACCCGGCCCGTTGCGAAGGCATAGCGCCATATTTGGCCACAGGTTTGCTTGGCGCGGTGCGCAACATAAACAGCACCTCTGGCCTCAATGCGCCGCAGCACGTCCAAAAGTTCCGGCGCGGTGATGGAAGCCATAACTCTGCCTCTAATGAAGGGGAAAATGTCGTTTTCAAGCCATGCGAGAACCCTCTTTCCACGGCTCTCAGACCATGAGCCCCTCCTCTTGGCAACCCATTCACGGGCCACTATTTCAAAAGTGTTTTTTTCTTCAGCCTGGGCAGCGGCCTTCTTGGCCTGACGCTGAACGCTTGGGTCAATGCCTTGAGCAATGAGCTTTCTGGCTTCGTCACGCTTTTCTCTAGCTTCCTTCAAACTGGTTTCAGGGTAAGTCCCCAGAGAAAGCAATTTCTCCTTGCCCTCTATTCGGTATTTGAGCCGCCACCACTTGCCACCAACGGGGGTAACAATGACAAACAGGCCCCCAGAGTCATAGAGTTTATATGGCTTGCTCTTAGGTTTGGCGTTGCGGATGGCGGTGTCAGAGAGGGGCATGGCGCTTGTTTTGGGGTAACAGTTTTCGCAAGCTTCGGGTTACCCCTGAAAGTTACCCCTGTTTGCTCCAGGCTGTCAATGAACCTCCATGGACTTGCACAAACGCAAAAACACCCAAAAAAACAAAGCCCGCCAAGGCCTTGTGCACCTTGACGGACTTCTTGAAACCTTCTTCCAGAGCGGGAAAAGGGATTTGAACCCTCGACCCTCGCCTTGGCAAGGCGATGCTCTACCGCTGAGCTATTCCCGCTTGAGGGCTTGCTTCCTAGCTCCAAGCGACACGGGCGTCAAGCCCCCTGGCCCCTTAATAGGCGTTTTTGGATAAAAATCCCCCTAATATGGTTTGCACCAATATTTTCATGTCTAACCAGGGGGACCAATTCTCTATATAATAGAGGTCCGCCTCTATCCTCTCCTCTATGGAACTTTGCCCCCTTAAACCCTTTATCTGCGCTAAACCTGTCATACCGGATTTTACCATGTGCCTTAAGTGGTAGCGCGGAATACGCTTTTTAAACTCCTCTATGAATATGGGACGCTCAGGCCGGGGGCCTACGAGGCTCATCTCCCCCCGAAATACATTCCAAAGCTGCGGCAACTCGTCCAAAGAATATTTGCGCAGCACACCCCCCAGCCGCGTACGGCGCGCGTCCTTGGGCAAAGTCATCTGCGCCCCCACCGCCTCCGCGTCCACACGCATCGTCCTCAACTTCAACATCCAAAACAGACGGCCGTCCATGCCCATACGCTCCTGGCGGTAGAGTACCGGGCCCTTGCTGTCCAGCTTCACCCACAAAGCCAACAACAACATCAACGGCGACAACAACAACAACAACAACAAAGCGCCCAACACGTCTACACTGCGCTTCACCATGCGGCTCCACGCATCCACCGGGGCACTCTGCAAGGCCACCATCGGCAAGCCCCCAAACTCCTCAAAACCCCCCTTTAATGTCATGTATTCCCCTAAGTCGGGGACTATTTTAACGTCTACTGTACGCAGGGCCATCTGCTTCATTAACTCCGCCAAAGCGGACTGCTCCGCAAATGGCAAGGCCACAATGACATGGTCCACCTGCTGCTCATCCAAAATACGGCCTATGTCGCTGATGCCGCCCAAAATGGGCATTCCGGACGGCGGACTTCGCAACTCCTCCGGCTTGTGCGTCAAATAACCCCTCACCTGCAAACCCAACTCCCGGTGCGAAAGCAGCACCTTCACCACCTGCCGGCTTAAGTCGCCGGTGCCTATCATCAACACATAGTGGACGTTATGGCCGCGGCGGCGCACCTTGTTCAGCAGGGAGCGAAATAAAATACGCTGCGTAGAAAGCAATAGGAAGGCTAAGCTTACAAATAACAATAGGGTAATACGGGAATAGCGCTCTCTAAAAAAATAGGTGAGGGTTACCAATACCACCGTAGCCACTACCGTTGCCCTTAGAATTTCCCCTACCTCCCCCCAGTGCGTACGGGCACGGTTCGTCCTATAGAGACGCATTTGCTTGAATACCAGGGGGAAAATCAACAGCACTACCCCCAGCGACCAAAGGCTGTCTTCAAAGGGAGGAATGGCCTCGTGCGGCAACCCCGCGTGAAACCTCAGGCCATAGGCCAAAGCAAAGGCGCCTATGAGGACCAGCTCATCCGCCAAAAGCTTTATGGCGTTATAAAACCGTTGAAAACGTCGAAACACCGCTTGCTTTCCTAGCACCCGCCCGGGGTTTGGGGAAGCGTTTTGCCGCCCAACACGGCCTCCAACTCGGCACGCATGCCCTGCCAAAAATGCACTTTCGAAAACCGCATTGCATTCTCCCGGGCCTCCTGCGGCCTAAACCCCTTCTCAAATTCACCAAAGGCCCCCACCACCCCCTCCAATGCCGCTGCCGTAGGCTCCCCAAAAAACAAACCTGTCCTCTCATTTACCGTCTCCAGGGCCCCCCCCCGCCCTAGGGCGATGACTGGACGCCCACAGGCCTGCGCTTCAATGGGCGTTAGGCCAAAATCCTCTTCGCCGGGGAATACCAGGGCCTTGGCCCCATGCAATAAGGCGGGGACTTCCTCGTCCGGCACCTGCCCCAACCAGCGTATGTTGCCGGTCAGGCCCCTCTTTAACACCCCCTCCATTTGGCCGGAGCCCGCTATCCATAGGGGTAGCCCTAAACGCTTAAAAGCCTCTATGGCTAAGTCTAAACGTTTATAGGGGGCTAGGGCCCCAAAACATAAAAAATAGCCCCCCCTGCCCGAGGCCTCTGGGGCTAAGGGTAAAAACCGCTCTAAGTCTACCGGGGGGTGTACCACGGCGGCCTCCCGGCCATAACGCAGGGCTACCTGCCGGGCGACGTGCCGGCTGTTGGCGACAAAATGCGTGACGCGCCGGGCGCTCCTCACATCCCAACGCTGCAAAAAAGGACGCAAGCTGCGGGCCGCAAGGCGAAGGGGCAGGGAGGCGCGGCCCTTGCCGAAATAGTCGTCGAAGCGATCCCACATATACCGCAGCGGCGCGTGAATATAGCACAAATGCGGAACCCCCTCGGGCGCCCTTACGGCCTTCGCGGCGCAGTGGCTTGAGGAAACCACCAAGTCATAACCCTTCAGCGAGAAGGAATGCACGGCCAAGGGAAACAGCGGCAAAAACATGCGGTGGCGCTTGCGCAGCCAGGGCCTGTCCAAAAAGCTGGTGCGTATGGGCAGCGTTTCTATAGGGCCGGGGATAGTCCCAGGTTCATAAAACAGGGTATAAAGCTTAGCCTGGGGAAATAACTCTAAGAGGGCGTTTAGCACCTTCTCCCCCCCCCGGTAGCTGACCAGCCAGTCGTGAATAAGGGCTACTTTCAACCTAAAGGCCTCCTCCCCAAAAGGGCCTCTAGCCTGCCCCCCCTGCCGCTAAAACTGCCCCCATGGGCATAATAATGGCCTAGGCCCCATGTTAATACCGTTAGGAAGAGGACGGGGCCCCAGGCCGCCAGCCAGGGCCAGGTACGCTCTCCTAATACCAGGGCCCTCCCTATCACCATGCTCCCCCATAAGAGTACACTCACCAATACCCCCTCCGTCAACGCCAGCGTCAGCTGCCCCTTGCGCCCGGGCCGCTGCGTCAATGCCACCGTCAAGAGGGCTCCCAATACCCCCATCAGCGGCGTCGCAAAACGGTTGTGCAGGGCCAAACTCAAGGCCGGCGTCGCCAACCCCACCTGCGCCCGCAACTGGCGCTGCGTCCACAAAGTCTTCAACCGCATCCACTCCGGACGTCCGGAGAGAATTCGAAAAGAGTCGGCGGAGCTTTTGGGGAAACGCAGCAGGGCCACAGGCTTCGTCTGCGTCTCCATCTTCCCCCCCTCTAAAAAACGCCGAAAACGCACGTCCGTCAGCTGCCAAAACTCCCCCGTGTCGTGCTTCATGGTTTCGGCGTCTATGCGCTCCGTCATTTGGAAGGAGGGGGAAAGGCGGAATATGGAAATATCCCTAAACCCCCCCTCCTCGGGAGAGTTCATATAAAACATGGTATCCCCTATGTGGAACCATTGCTTGGGTATAAAATAGGCCCCTACGTTACCATAGCGTTTAAATCGGTATACCTGTAGCTCGTCCGTCATGTGGCCTGCATGGGTCGCCACCTTCTCGTCAAAAATGCAGAGGCCTATGGCTACACCCAAAGCGCACAGGCCTACCGGCGCATAAAATACCCAGGGCGAGGCCCCCAGCGCCAACATGGCCTTCACCTCACTGCGGTGCGCCAACGCGGCAATGCTGCTCCCCCCCGCCAACAGCATGGCTATGGGACACATTTGGCTTAAGCACAGCAAAAATTTGTTCCAATACATCAACAGCACGTCCCCTATGGGTCGCGCCAAATACATTTTTAGCTGATCTCCAAAATCCACCACCAAAAATATCACCACCAACCCAAGCCATATAAACAACAACATCTGCAAATAACGCAGCGCTATATAACGGAATAAAACTTTCCCCACCCTCATGCCCACCCCCCTGGGCGGTTTTTATAGGCTGCGCCTGGCGGCGGCCCCCCCCCCATAGCGGTGTATACGGCCCTCATAACAACCTCCCCGCCTCTAGGTGGCGCCACCCCACCAACCCCACCGCTAAAAAAACAACATTCGCCAACTGCGCGCCAAAGGCCGCCGCCCATAGCCCCTCCTCCGCCATGGAAACCCCTACCCGGGCTAAAATATAATAGGCCACATAGGCCACCAGCGTCATAAGCCCCCCCATCGCTTTATTGCCCTTTAAATATTTGAGGGCTATGGCCAAACCTAAAATAGAAAATACCAGGGGGGCTAAGCCTTGGGCCAAACGCCAATGCCATGCCACATGAAAACGTAAGGCCCCCCTCTCGTCCCCCCTCTCCCCCGCCTCCTTGGAAAAACGCTGCAAATCCCCCAGGGTATATTCATCCATCGCACGCCCCAGAGAATTTCGCTGAAAATATCCCCTGCCCAATTCCAAACGCAGCCTGCCCTCCTCAAAACGCGCCCATGGGTAGGCAACAGCAGCAGAGTCATTGTGTATGTCGTGAATCTCCCCCTCCTTCAGGTGCAGCCAAATGGCTTCCTCCCCCTCGGGCAACTCCAGACGGCCTTCCTTGGCATTCAACAAACCCAAGGAGTCCTCTTCCCGGGTGTCATAAAGCCATAGCCGCTTCCAATTCTGCCTGTCCACTTCACCTACAAAAAGGACATAGCGGGTGAGCTGATCATAAAATACACCGGACTTAATGTCGCCCCGTAGGTTACGTTTCAGCAGCTCACTGGTGACATGCCATAAATTGCGGGTGCTCCAAGGCAAAGCATAGGCCAAAGCGCCTGTCAGCAACAAGGACAGCACCAACCCAAACCCTATTACCCCCCATGAGGCACGCATGGGGCTTAAGCCCAAGGCCTGCATGGCGCGTATTTCCCTGTCCTCATTCATCCGCCCTATGCCCAAAAGCAAGGCCAATAAAAAAGCGATGGGTATGGCTTGAATGAAAAACTGCGGCAAAACAAAAAAACCAATTTCCGCCAAATCTCTCAGCCGTATGGCGGAGCCCAAAAGCAAGTCGGAGCCGCGCAAAAAAGCCATGGAGAATAACAACAACAGAAAAAACAAAAGCGCCGCCCCAAAAGGAGAAAGGATTTCCAACAACACATAACGAGAAAGGCGCCACACTTTAGAAGGCTTTCGCTCCTATGTCGCTTCGGAAATGTCGGCCCTCAAAACGAATTTTTTCCATGGCCGCATAGGCCAACTCCTGGGCCTTCGCCAAAGAGGCCGCTTGGGCGCAAACACTCAGCACCCGCCCCCCTGAAACCCTTAACCTCCCAAAATCATCCTTGGCCCCTGCTAAAAATACCTGCGCCCCCAAGGCCTCCGCTTGCGCAATGCCAAAAATTTCCGCCCCCTTCCGCGGCGCTGTGGGGTAGCCCTCTGCAGAGGCTACGACAGCTACGCTCGCCCCCGGCTTGCTCTTCAGCCTCCCCTGCCGAAGCTCACCCTGCGCACAGGCCCAAGCCAAAGCCAAAAAATCCTCATTCAACTGCAAAAGCAATACCTGCGCCTCAGGGTCGCCCAAACGACAGTTGAATTCCAATACCTTCGGCCCTTGCGGCGTCACCATAAGCCCCGCATAAAGCACACCCCTAAACGGCGTCCCCCTCTTCTTTAATACCTCCAGTACCGGGGGGAAAATGAGACGGCCCAACTCCTCTACCATGCCCTCGGACATCTGCGGCAAGGGACTGTAGGCCCCCATGCCCCCCGTATTCGGGCCCTCATCCCCATCCAAAAGACGCTTGTGATCTTGCGCTACCGGCAACAAGGCAAAACGCTCCCCGTCACACATCGCCATCAGCGACACCTCCCACCCCTCCAATAACTCCTCCAGCAAAAGCTTTTGCTTGCCACCCCCCAAGGCCCACAGCGCATAAACGGCTTCCTCCGCCTCCTGCGCGTTGCGGGCCACCACTACCCCCTTGCCTTGCGCTAAACCGTCCATCTTCACCACCACCCTACCCCAGGCGCGCGCACGCGCAACGGCTGCCTCCACTTGCTCAAATACCTCAAATTCAGCCGTGGGTACCCCCGCCTCCAGCATGCACTGCTTGGCAAAACGCTTGCTCCCCTCCATCCGCGCCGCCCCTGCGGTGGGGCCAAATACAGCGATGCCCTCCTTCTGCAAAACGTCCGCTACCCCCGCTACCAACGGCGCCTCGGGGCCTACCACCACCAACTGTATGCCCAAACGCTTCGCCAACTGAAGCACGGCTTGAGGGTGAGACTCCTGCACTTCAAAACAACTGGCAAACCGGGCTATCCCCGGGTTGCCGTTTGCAGCATAAAGCTTTCCCAACAACGGACTCTGGCTCATTTTCCATGCCAAAGCGTTCTCTCGGGCTCCAGAACCCAGCAACAATACGTCCACGAAAAACCCCCTCGGGTTGAATGTAAACAGTCAACTTAGCGCCCTATAAAAACCAATGCCAAAAATAAAAGAACCAACAACAGGGCCACCCCACAACCTATGAGAATCCAACGAAGCCAAAACCATAGGCCACGTCTCGAAGAAAACGCCACACCAACGGCCGCTTCCTGAGCGTCCCCACTCTGCGAAGGCACATTGGAAATATATCCAGGGGGCCCCTCAAAGGCATAGGGGGGGGTATATTGGTTGGACAAACCCTCCACCTCCTCCGGGCGGGCCAGAGGGCCTTCCTCCGACGCATAGGAGTGAATTAAATCTCCTGTCGTCCTATTCCCCAACCCCGCCACCTCCATATTCGGAGGAACAGCCGGAGAGCTTAGGGGCAGGTTTCGACAAGATTCACAAACCTCTAGGGCCTTCTCAAATGAGTCCGACAGCACTTTCCCGCATAACTGACAATAGACCGCTGAAGAGCCAATGATGGTTTGCGTCGGTTGAAGCTCCCATCCTTCCAACGAAAGGTTTGCGGGCGCCAAAGTACTCTGCGGCTCTGCACCCTCTTCTTCAAACTCCCTCCGTAAATCCGAAAAATCCAAATCCGCATCCATGTCCATGGGGACAGGCGGCAACACGGGCTGCTGCGCGCCTGACATACGTTCTCCTAAAAAAGGAGTCGCCTCCACAGACATAGGCTGAATCAACTCAATATGCGCACAACGTGGACATTGTACGCGCACGCCTCGCGACGTCAGGTATTTGTCATCGACACGAAAACGTGTCTGGCATTGTGAACAAATGATGCGCATAGCCTGTCGTTTCAGTGCCGAAAATGCCGAATACCTGTGAATACCATCGCCAGGTTGTGCTCATCGGCCGCCGCAATCACTTCCGAGTCCCTCAGAGAACCACCCGGTTGAACCACACACCCCGCCCCTGCCCTTGCAAGTACATCTACCCCATCTCTAAATGGGAAGAAAGCATCTGAAGCAACCGCACACCCTTTGAGCTTCTCCCCCCCCTTCTCGGCCGCCAGCCTGGCCGAATCTACCCGGCTGGTCTGCCCCCCGCCTATGGCCAAAGTTTGAAAAGCATTGGCATAGACAATGGCGTTGCTCTTCACATGCTTGCATACGCTCCACGAAAACTTCAATGCCGCCATCTCCTCCGCTGTCGGAGCGCGGCGCGTCACCACCTCCCAGTTCGCCTCCCCTCCTGCAATATCTCTGTCCATGGCGAGTAAACCGCCAGAAATACTACGGTAATCTACTTGTGCAAGGGGAAACATTCGGGGGGGTTCCAAAGCAGCTCCCGCTTCCAAAAGGCGCAGGTTTTTCTTGGCCGACAAAAGCGCCAAAGCCTCTTTGGAATAGGCAGGGGCAATGACGGCCTCTAAAAACAGACTGCAAAGGCCTTGGGCGCAAGCAACGTCCACTTCGCGGTTGAGGGCGACAATTCCGCCAAAAGCCGAAACTTCATCGGCCGCCTTCGCTCGTCCAAAAGCCTCTTCAAGGGTGTTCCCCAAAGCAACCCCACAAGGGGTGTTGTGTTTGACAATGACAGCAGCGGGCGTCTGAGGGAATTCCAAAACAACCGACAATGCCGCATCCAAATCCAAAAAGTTGTTATAGGAGAGTTCCTTGCCTTGCAGCACACGGCTAAAGGCGAGGCTGGGCCCGGCAGGTTGAGTTTTAGAGCGGTAGAAAGCGGCACGCTGGTGGGGGTTTTCACCATAACGCAAGGGTTGGGCTCGCTCAAAAGAAAGGGCCAGGGTTTCAGGGAAGTCTTCTTCGGCGCGCTTTTGCATCCACTGGGCAATGGCTGCGTCATAGGCCGCGGTATGCTCAAAAGCTTTGCGCTGCAAATAGGCCCGTGTCGCACTGCTCAACTTGCCCTGGTTTTCTTCCAACTCGCAAAGCACGCGCGAATAGTCCGAGGGACTTGTCAACACAATGACGTTCTGCGCATTCTTCGCTGCGGCTCGAATCATGGTGGGGCCACCCACATCAATCTGCTCAACAATCTCCTCCGGGGGGGCGCCTCGCGCCACCGTCTCAACAAAGGGGTAGAGGTTGACGGCCAACAAAGCAATGGGGCTGATGCCATGGGCCAGCATTTCGGCGCAGTCGTCCTCCCGCTCCACCCTCCCCAGAAGGCCGCCGTGAATTTTGGGGTGCAGGGTTTTGACACGGCCATGCAGAATTTCAGGGCTCTGCGTGTGCTCGGCAACCGCAATAACGGGGACATGGGCTTTGCTCAAAGCCTCAAAGGTGCCTCCTGTGGATAGAATTTGATAGCCCAGACGAACAAGCCCTTGGGCCAGAGGCAACAATCCTTCTTTGTTTGAAACACTTAACAGAGCAAACATGCTTTTCTCCCATGCAAAGCAATGCTCGGATTTAGCGTGCAATCCTTCTTCGAGCAAGTGAAAGGGAGTTTTGGGAGGCTTAGTCACCCAACCCATCATCGGTTGCTTCTCGCAACTTGAGAAGGCCTTGTGTCTCCACCTGACGAATACGCTCTCGCGTTAAATTCATAATCTCCCCTACCTCCTCTAAGGTAATTCCACCTTTTTCAGCCACATCCAGTGCGCAGGTATATTGAAGCTCCGTAATCTCCTTGTCTGGAAAATTCAGCTTCACAGAGCCTGTTTCGGGATTGACGTCCAAATAGAGATTGTGTTTGCAAGAGACGAAAAGACATGGACGCGGACCATTCACACAATCCGCGCGCGTCCTGGGACGCTTGCTCTCAATCTCATGAAGCAAATCCGCCTCTTCTTCATTCCATTGCCCAGCCAAACGCTTGCGACGAAGCTCACGCGCCATTTCTTTGCGAGACATCGTCTTAGAACGTTTTCTTGCTTCACGCATTTCCAAAGAATGCTCTGTCGCAAGCTCGTCTGCTTTTGCTTCATTCATTGCATTCGCCTCAACAATACCATCTGCTCTGCGTTGATATCGCTACCCGAAATGGACGCACCTCTTAGAGAAAAAACACCCTGTACGCCCAGAAAATTTGGCAAAGCCACGCAAGGCTTTCAACCTCTTTTTTGTGACGATCGCCATATGCCCAAACACTTCGGAACGCTGATCGGACACAGCCCCGAATGCGAGGCAAGCCCGCAATAGGCTTTGTGTTTTTTTGCGCGCAAACCCATGAGCGATCAAATGCAAACCCGACGTGGCGGGCGACGATCGCCCGCAAAAGAAAACCCCCGCACTCATCATAGCGCGAGGGCCTCATTTGGCAAAATTTTTGCTCAACTCGGTTTGAATTCTGCGTCTACCACATCCTCTTTGGGTGTCTCTATGGGTTGAGCTTGGCTGCCCGGAGCACTTGAGGCCGCTTGGGCTTGCGAAGCTTCTGCAGCTGAAGCTTTGTACATCTCTTCGGCTGCTTTGTGGCCTATCGCCTCAAGCTTGTCGACAGCCGCCGTAATGGCCGCTTTGTCATCGCCTCCCCGCACTTTCTCAAGCTCTTGGAGCGCTGCTTCCAATTCGCTTGCCGTCGTTGCCGACAGCTTGTCCTTGTTCTCCTTCAGCAACTTCTCCAACCTGTAGTGGAGGTTTTCAGCACGGTTTTTCTCTTCAACCAGAGCGCGACGTTCTTTGTCTGCTGTCTCGTTGCTCTTGGCTTCTGTCACCATGCGCTCAACCTCGTCTTTGGAGAGGCCTGAAGAATGTGTAATCGTCACCTTGGCTTCTTTGTTGGTCGCCTTGTCTTTGGCCGTCACATTCAAAATGCCGTTGGCATCAATGTCAAAAACAACTTCAATCTGCGGAACACCCCGAGGGGCAGGAGGAATCCCCGTCAAGTGGAAACGGCCCAAGGACTTGTTGTCATTTGCCATGTCCCTCTCGCCTTGCAGAATGTGAATCTCCACTTGGCTTTGACTGTCGGAGGCTGTGGAAAAAACTTCGGACTTGCGCGAGGGAATGGTGGTGTTGCGCTCAATCAACCGCGTGAAGACACCCCCCAGGGTTTCTAGGCCTAAAGACAGCGGCGTCACATCCAACAACAAAATGTTCTTCACCTCGCCCGACAAAACACCTGCTTGCACAGCCGCCCCTACGGCTACCACTTCATCAGGGTTTACGGAACGGTTGGGCTCCTTTCCAAATAACTTCTTCACCGCCTCCTGTACCGCGGGAATACGGGTGCTCCCTCCTACCAAAACCACCTCGTTAAGCTCCCCTACTTCTAGCCCCGCATCCTTGGTGCACTTCCTGCAAGGCTCCAAACTCCTCGCAATCAAATCCTCAATCATCGTCTCAAATTTCGCACGCGACAACTTCACATTCAGGTGCTTGGGGCCCGAAGCATCCGCCGTGAGGAAGGGCAGGTTGATGTCCGTCTCCATCGTGCTCGAAAGCTCAATCTTCGCCTTCTCGGCAGCCTCTTTCAAACGCTGCAACACCATCTTGTCCTTGGCAATGTCAAGGCCCGTGTCCTTTTTGAATTCAGCTATCAGCCAGTCCATAATACGCGCATCAATGTTGTCGCCCCCCAGGTGCGTGTCGCCATTGGTGGCCAACACTTCCACCGTCCCTTCGCCAATGTCCAAAATGGAAATGTCGAAAGTCCCTCCGCCAAAGTCATAGACGGCTATCTTCTCGTTCGTCTTCTTGTCCAAACCATAGGCAAGCGCCGCCGCCGTCGGCTCATTCACAATACGGCGTACGTTCAGGCCCGCTATCTCCCCCGCATCCTTCGTCGCCTGGCGCTGAGCGTCGTTGTAGTAGGCAGGTACCGTAATCACCGCATCCGTTACCTTTTCACCTAAATAATTCTCCGCCGCCCGCTTTAACTTTAACAAAACCTGCGCCGAAATCTCCGGCGCACTGTATTGCTTCCCGTCCACATCCACACGGGCGTCTTGGTTCGGGCCTGCCACTATTTTATAGGGGACAAGCTTCGTCTCCTCCGAAACTTCGTCGGAACGACGCCCCATAAAACGTTTAATAGAATAAATGGTACGTTCAGGGTTGGTGATGGCTTGCCTCTTCGCCACCTGCCCCACCAAACGCTCCTGCTCCTTGGTGAAAGCTACCACCGAGGGGGTTACGCGGTTGCCTTCCTCATTGCTGATGACTTTTGCCTCGCGACCTTCCATAACGGCCACCACACTGTTGGTCGTTCCTAGGTCTATTCCAATAATTTTGGCCATCTATGGTCTCCCAAACAAAACGAAAACTGTTTCAGGTAAATTTAGGTGGAACCTAACCAGCGAGTTTGGACTGTCAAACCCCTAGGTCATTTTTAAAGCCCACTCGCGTTGTTTTCCTTCTTCCCTAGGTAGCTTTTCCCCATTTCTTTGGTTGCATTCCTCTCCCCCATGGTGAAAATCCCTCCATGCCATCTGCACCACAGCCTGCCGTTCTGTTGAATGCCCATGCACGCAATGTTGGGCCTCAGGTTTTAAAACTGATTGAGCAAACCCTCCCTGAAGCCGCCGTCTTCCTCTCGTATAACCTCAGCGAAGCACAAGAATTGGCAAGGAAAATCCTCACCGTCCCCCATGCCCCCGTCCTCCTGGGCGGAGGGGACGGTACCCTTATGGGGTTTGTAGAGGCCCTCCTTAACGTTTCAAAACAACTGAATAAACCCCTGCCCGAGTTGGGCCTTTTGCGCCTGGGTACCGGCAACGCCATCGCTCGCTGGGCAGGCCAAACCCATGGCGGGAAAAAAGCCCTGCTGAAAACGCTGCAATATATGGGCAAGGCAGGGGAAAAGAATTATAAACCGCTGAATCTCATTGAGTTTGGAGAGCGCCTCGCGCCTTTTGCGGGCATAGGGTTGGATGGGAGGGTATTGCTGGACTATATGCGGTTTAAGGAGCGCGCCGCCCTAAAACCCTGGAAACACTTAGCCATAGGGATGAAGGGCTATGTCTCTTCGGTAGCCCTAAAAACCATTCCTTATTATTTTAGCCACCCTACCCGTATCCAATGCCGAATAGAAAATGGGGGGGCCAAGGCCTATCGTGTCTACCCGGACGGAAGCCTGGGGCCCCCATTGGAGAGGGGGGCTTTGCTTTATGAGGGGAGGGCTACCATGGCGGCGGCCAGCACCATCCCCTTTTATGGCTATGGCATGCGCATGTTCCCCTTCGCGGAGCGCCTGCCCCACTGCATGCACCTGCGCATCTTCAACTGCTCTATCCCCCATATCCTCCTTAACCTGCGCCCCTTGTGGAAAGGCACCTGGTTCCCTCAAGGGGTCAGCGACTTTGTCGTTGAAGACGTCATGTTGTCCTGCGCAGAAGCCGTCCCCTGTCAGGTAGGGGGGGATGCCGCAGGGGAGTGTAACCGCATACGCCTGAGAGTCTCGCCAACCCCTATCCCCCTTATGGCCATGGGTTAGGGCCGGGTAGCCCCCCCTCACGGCTTAATAAGGTTGCCCCTACCAGGGCATAGGCCGTCACCTCTAAGTCCCTCTCCGTTATGCCCTCGCCCTCCTCCCCTAGCCCCTCCAGTAAGGCCTTGCCGCTTTGTCCCTGCCGAATAAAAGGCTGACACTCTAGGGCCATGCTCTCAAACCCTAAACCACGCAGCTGGTAAACCCATTCATTCGGCGTCCAAGACGGCCTGCCCCACCACCTCTCCCAAGAAGCCGAAACACGCTGCAAGCATAGGGGCCACACCAACAGAAGGCTGCCGGGACAAGAAAGTTTGCACAGCAACTCTTTGAGTTCATCCATGGAAATACCGCAAACATTGCGAAGCACCAGCGCGTCCATGGAAGGCCACTCCCCCAAAACCTTCTCCCTCTCCCCCCAGCAAGCGGCCTGCGCGTCAACCCCCAGCTTCAAAGCCAACTCCCGGCCAAACGCTGCCTCCTCCTCGGACATTTCCAGGTGAAAAAGCTTCATGTCCAAAAACTTGGCCAACTCAAAACTCGAAGGGCTGGCCCCCACCTCCAACACACGCATCCCCGGAAACCACAACAACTCCCTGGCCAGTTGCTCCGCCTTCTTCGGCCCATCAAACCAGTCTCCCTTTTTCATGAGCACCTCACCTCCTTGCACTTGCTAGAGTAAATTGGCAGCCAATTCGGCCAAGGGGCTGCGCTCCCCCTTGGAGAGCGTCATGTGGCCGGCAATGGGCTCCTGGCGAAAACGGCGTACCACGTGTACCAAGCCGTTGTTGGTAGAGTCCACATAGGGGTTGTCTATTTGGTAGGGGTCCCCTGTTAAAACAACTTTCGTCCCCTCCCCCGCGCGCGAGAGGATGGTTTTGGCTTCATGCGGCGTCAGGTTTTGGGCCTCGTCTACGAGAATAAATTGCTGGGGAATGGAACGCCCGCGTATGTAGGTTAGCGGCTCTATTTGCAAAATGCCCAAGTCAAACAACTCCTGAGAGCCCCTGCCCTCCCGTTTGTCGCTCGAAGAGAGGTTTAACAAAAATTCCACATTGTCAAAAATGGGCTGCATCCATGGCGTCAACTTCTCCTCTATGTCCCCCGGTAAAAAACCAATATCCCTCCCCAAGGGAAATACCGGACGAGAAACCAAAAGCTTCTGAAACTTGCCCTCCTCCGTCACCTTCTGCAAACCCGCCGCCAAAGCCAACAACGTCTTGCCCGTGCCGGCTTTGCCCACCACCGTCACCAACTGCACTTCGTCACAAAGCAACAAATCCAAAAGGTAGTTCTGCTCAAGGTTGCGTGGACGAATCCCCCATACCCCTTCCCTTATGCTTCTGGACAAGGGCAACACCACCCCACGCTTGGCGTCAAAACGCCCCATGGAAGCGTGCATGGGGTTGGCCATGTCACGCAATTGCACATACTCGTTGGGCGACAGGGAATGCTCACCCGAAGGCCGAAACTCCGCACCCGGTTTCCAAAACTCGTCTACCTGGCTCGCGTCGGTCTCTAGGAAGGTGTGCCCGGGGTAAAGCTCCGTTATCTCCGTCCTGTCCGGCTCAAAATCCTCGGAGCAAAGCCCCAAAGCATCCGCCCGTATGCGCAGGTTAATGTCCTTGGAAATAAAGGTGGTCAGCTGGGGGAGACAGGCGGCTTTCACTTCCATCGCCACACTCAAAATACAATTGTCCATGCTGTTGCTGGTGCCCAATGTGGACAACAGCCCCCCCCGCAACATCCATACCTGGACAATCCCACCTTGCTCCGTGGATACCCCTTCTGTCAGTGAGCCTTGCTGACGCAATCCATCCAACTCGCGGGAGACTGCCCGCGCATTCCTCCCCAACTCGGACATGTCGCGTTTGAATTGGTCCAACTCCTCAATAACAAAAATGGGAATAACCACACGGTTGTTCCCAAAAGCATGCAGCGAGCACGCGTCGTGCAACAACACATTGGTGTCCAAAACAAAAATTTTTTCCGCCTGCGACATTTTCAAACCCACTCCTACAACGGTTCCACAGCTTCTTGCGGAGACTTTGTCGTCTGTTCCCAACAAAACCCCAAATACATTGTAGCCCCAGCTACCCCGGTTTCGAAGGGTAGTGGATGGATAAAATACACAATTCTAACTCTCCCTTGGGTATGACTACCCTTAGCACATCCCCTACCCCCTTGGATAACAAAGCCCTCCCAACCGGCGAGCCTATGCTGATGCGCCCCAACTTCGCATCGGCTTCATCCGGACCCAGCAACTCAAAAGAATGCGTCTCCCCCGTCTCCAAATTTTCTGCCAATACCGTCGCGCCAAAAAAAATACGCGTCTTGTCCTGGGTGAGGGCAGCGTCTATCACCTCAAAAGCCTCCAGACGCTTGCCCAAAAAACGCAGACGCCTGTCGATTTCTGCCAACCGCCGCTTGCCATAAATATATTCCGCATTCTCGGAGCGATCGCCTTGGGCCGCCGCTTCGGAAACTTCGCGCGTCACCTGCGGCCTCTGTATGTGCAAAAGCTGTCTGTATTCCTCTTTCAAGGCGGCAAAACCCCCGGGGCTAATATAAATTTTGGGCTGGCTCACAACGGCATCCTTCACTGCTATTTATTGAAAAAAACTCGCTTCGTCTGGGACTGGCCCAGCTTAAACCCTCCCCCTCTTCCCCTACAGCTAAAAAAGGTTGTTGACCTAAACCCAAAAGACAGCCAAAAGAGCCGCCACGAGTCGATAGCTCAGTTGGTAGAGCACCGGCCTTTTAAGCCGAGGGTCGAGGGTTCGAGTCCCTCTCGACTCATAATTTCCCCCTGTCCCCCCCCTTCCCCCCCCTATGCTCTAACCCTACCCGGAAGCCTACCCGGAAGGCGCTATGGCTACCCCTCTACCCATAATACCCCTAGGGTAAAATAATGGGACCGTAGGTAAAAATATCTAAGAAATCTAGAGGTAGACCTTTTTTAATTGACTTTAGGCGAGGGGATAGCCAGCATGCGCATCGGTTGGCAGGTATAACCAAATATAATTAAGGAGCAAAAAATAATGAAACGAAGTATTTTAATTGCGCTTTTTTCAGCAGCAGTTCTCCTCGGTTGTGGCGAGCCTTTGTCGGTTTGGCATGTTTCAGTCCTGGACCTGAGCAATGGTATAGATGATCTCGCAGAATGCAGAGAGATCAATAATAACAACCAAAAAGCACCAGAAATCCCGCCGAATACCAATACCGCAATGACCCACTCTGAATGGGAGATCCATGAGGGTGCGGAGGACAAGTATTACTTAAATGCAAATGGCACCATCTATGAAGGAACACTAGAGGACAAAACCTATAAATTTGAAAGCGTACAAAAAGTATATGGTGTTGGACGTCAGGGCCCAGAGGGCAATGTTACTGCCACTACTCTTAAGACCACTACAACTACTTATGAACTCACGGTCGACGGCAATTTTATCAGCGGAACCATGACGAGAAAATACACCAACTCCTGCACCGGTAACTGCAATGAAGTAACTGAAGCTCTTCACTGGACTCCTTCATGCCTTACGAACAAAGAAGAGATTACCGGCGTCAAGCTCGATCCCGAACTTCGTCACAACGTTTAATTGAGACCTCAAAGCCAAAATCAAAAACCGCTTGCTCGCTTTGGAGCAGGCGGTTTTTTTTGCTCAACGCATACCCCATGGGGTTTGTTCTTTTCCAAAACCTCATGTTGCGTCGCTCGACTTCAGCTTGTTTGAAGCCTCAAAACAGCACGGGGCCCAACATGGAATGGGGCCCCGTGCTTTGTTCCACCCGGACGTCAGCCCGGGCTCTGTCAGGCAACTGCCCGGCGGCGAAGCCGGGCAAGCAACGCTAATGACAGCACAAAACCAAGCTCAAAAAACGGCGTGTTTCCGCCGGCCGTGCAACCGCCGGAGCCCGAGCCTAACCTCGGCTTCTCCAGCTGCTCGGCTTCAGCGTTGTTTCCCGTTGTCTCGGAGCCCTTGTTGTTTCCCTTTGTCCCAGGATGGCTACCCTCATCATCGCTGGGGGCTGTGCTGAACCCTTCATTCCAGGTGGTGATAAGCCCGGCTGCGTTTTCGCAATAGAAACAAAAGCGGTAGCTGGCATCGGCCTCCAAGTCGCCCAAAGAACCCTCAAATGTCTCATCGGCAGTCATGGCGACACCGGCCCCATAGCTTGCACTGCCGGGGGCGGGGCAGGCGGCGTCCTCCGGAATCACCTGCCAATAGGCCGTGGCATCCTCGCTGCTGCTGAGGCTGAAGTTTGCGTTCAAATTCTGCAGCAGGGCAAGGGGGGAGAGTTGCAGACGCCATCTGGGGAGGGAGGCCAGGTGTAAGCTAAAGGCCTCGCCTTCCTCCGTTGGGGTATAGCCGTTGCCGGTATAAAGCGCATAGGGCGTGTTGCCGGCACTGGCTTGGTTCCACCAAGCCCACGGTAAATAGCCCATACCCATCGAATCGGCCCAGTCCATCGCGCTGGCGAAATAGTCGGAAGCGCCAGGCTCATAGCCAAACTCCGTCATGAGGATGGGCACTCGGGCGGCAACCGGTGCAATCTCCCTGTTCCAACAGTTGGCGTCTGAACAGCCCTGCCCTCTGTAGTTATGCCAGGACGCCACCAACTGCCTATCGTTCGGCTTATGCGTCAACCACTGGGATAAATCATTGGCATAATTTAACCCTCCCAACAAAATCGGCTGCTGAGCGCCTGCGGCCCGTACCGCCGCTACCAACTCCGCCATACCCCTCACGGTGTATAGGGATGCCCCAACCAAACCTTGCCCTTCAGGCACGTTGGGCATCTGGCAACCACCGTCCCGCCAACACTCCCAATCCAAAATATGCTGCGGGGCACGCGAATAGGGTTCGTTGAACAATTCGAACATCACCGAGGGGTCATCCTTGTAGGCGGCCGCTATGGACGACCAGAAGTCCACCGACTGCTCATCCGCCATGGGCCATTGCCCGCCCGCGGCCAGAGTTCCGGACGGCGCTGTCCAATGCAAGTCCAAAATCACCACCATGCCGGCCGCGTGGGCCTCGTTTACCCAGGACTGCACACGCGCCCGGTATTGCTGCATCGTCCCGGCATTCGCGCCTACAGGTGCGCCGTCAGCCCCCAGCCAACAGTCCTGGTTTAACGGTATACGCACCACGTCCATACCCCACTCAGCGGCCGTAATCATCGACTCCAAATCCAAAGCGGGCGCCCAGTTCTGCACACAGGCATATTCCAAAGCCGGCCAGCTTGAGCCGTGCGGCGTCCATACTTGGCCCGTACGGGCGTCCACCAGACGATTGCCCAATACCTTCGGTTGGACCGGCCCAGTGGCCGACGTCCAAGCAGCTTGGGCTTCAACGGGAACCGTCAACCCCATGCCAAGGACAAGCCCGACGACACCCCCAGCGAAAGCCCACCCAACCCGCCTCCACTTAAGGGGAAAACTTAATAAATGTAACTTTATCCAACAACATACCTCTGCCCAAAATACGCTCATATGCACCCTTTCTTTTTTCTCGCCAACCCGTCGCGTGGACAGTGTGGAATACCTCCCCAACTCTCCTCAACCGACTGATAAATTTCAATGACTTGACTTAGGACATGCGGCCGGCGATGCAGAGCTTTGCTGAGTCGAAACAGGCTGCCTCTCAAAAACCTCCAGACAGGCCTGCTTCGGAACGGCGAATACGCTCGCCGCACCCCCCATAACTCTACCCTAGTCACACCAACCGTCGCTTTTCTAAAACGAAACACTAAACCCCCTAAGACAAGGGTTATCATATCCCGTCATCTTCAGCAGTCCATAGAAAACAGAGGGCCTGTTTTGTCCAGTGGACAGTTGTTGGGTCTCTGGAGCGGTTCCAAATTAACCTGAGCTGCTGCGACACGCGGCTGAAAATGTGGAGCTTTTCGAGCTGGGGGTGAGGGGATTTCTGCCAGCAGCCCCCCCCCTCACCCCCTCCAATGGAACCAGGAGGCGTCTGGCTGCACTCACTTCAACATAAAACCGGTCCAGCTCGGTGGCGGGCTTGGTTCCGTCGTCACCATTCGCAGTCGCAAGGGGAGGCCACCGGTGACTGAGTGTTGCGCGGCAGGTTGGCCCCGTTGCTCAAATTTACCAACTCAAAATCGGCTCCGTTGCTGCCGGTGTTCATACACCCTGCGTCCTTTCGAGCCATTGCTTCAACCCTACTCGGAGAAGCCACCTTATCCTCTCCCCCTCCGGGACAGGCCGCGTTTCCATACAACAGAAAATCCGCCACGTCCGGGTTTGAAAGCGTTGGACAAGCGCTTCCTGTCAACAGAGACCCGGTCTTCACCAGCGCCAGCTTCCCACCTGTCATGGACGGCTCAAATACCTGCGTCTGCTGATCCGCGTCCACACCCAAAGGAACCCCATTGCTCTGTTGCGTCCTGAGATAAACGAGGAAATATCCCCCAGCTTCAAGAGTCCCTTCCAAACGCACCAGGCTTATCCCGCTGTAGAACTCCTGGGTTGCTCCAGCTGCCGCGTATTGCAAGGCCCATGTTTCGTCTAGGACAATAGGCGTCGTTCCTCGGTTGTGCAGCTCAACGTATTTCTGATTGTATACCGCTCCGCTGTTCCCCCCGGCCGCGTAGAACTGACTGATGACCAGTGCCGAGCTACAGGAGCAACTTCCTGTTAAATCGCAAACCCCGTTGCCATTGCACGTTGTCGACGCCTCGCAGAATGTCGTGCAGACCGAGCCATAGTGGTTGGACTCGCATACGCAACTTCCGTCCTCTTGGGCTGTGCCATAACTGTTGCAAGTCGTCGCGTCGCTGTAT
>WQYA01000018.1 GCA_009781495.1 Cystobacterineae bacterium | reverse complement strand
CTAGCCCCGCAGGGCCCCGGAGGGTGTTTTTTTGGTTACTTTTTTGTCACACAAAAAAGTGACTCGCCGGTAGGCGAAACCTACGGCAGCCGCGGAGCGGAGACGGCCGGGCCGCAGGCCCAGGAGAAACCCCCCCGGAGGGGAATTTTTTATACAAGCCCGCTGCAGGCGAAAATAACACCCTTCATAGAGAGGAATTTTTTTTTAGGCCCGCCGCAGGCGAAAAAAATAACCCTTATTCCCCGGTGAGTAGGCTGTTTAAAAATTTAAAAACCCTTAACCCCTCCACTACCCCCCTATAAAGCTGACCATCCACCCCTAGCCCTAGCCCCGTCTGCGGAAAATCCAACCCCGACAACTCCCTCAATGCCAAAAAAGCCTTCCCCCCCTCGTCCGGCAACACAATGCCCCGGCCTACTTGCTGCGTTGAAAATACCCGCCCCTCTGTAAAATGGCCCTCCTCGTCCAATACCACCTCCAATATGGCCCCTATGCCCAGGGGGCCCGCTAAACCAAAACGGCCATAGGTGGCAAAATTACCCAGAGAGTAGGCGATGAGTTTGCCCTTCCATAACTCCATGCCCCGCAAGACGTGCGGGCCGTGGCCCAATACCACGTCGGCCCCCCCCTCTACCATGGCCCGCGCAAAACGGCGTAAGTCCCCCCTGTCCTCCTTGAGAAAAATTTCCTTGCCCTGCGCCACCCGCGTCGCAAACGCCCCCTCCGCTCCCCCGTGGAAAGAAACCACCACCCAGTGCGCACCCCCCCGCTTGGCTTGCGCCAAAAGCGCCAATGCCGCCGGCAAGTCGTTCAGGTTGTTGGTGTGCGGCGAAGCGTGAAAAGCCAACAGCGCCACCCGCCGCCCGTGACGCTCCAACCACGCAATGCTGCCCGGAGGGCCTGACCAGGCGATGCCCGCCTCGTCCAAAAAAGCCTCCGTTTGCCGCCGGCATTCCTCCCCAAAATCCCCCGAGTGGTTGTTGGCCGTCGACACCACGTGCAGCCCCGCCGCCTTCAAATAGCCGGTGAAACGTCCCGGCATACGGAAGGCATAGCAGCGGCTGCCCTCCTTGCACTTCGTCGTCTCCCCCCCGTCACATAGGGGCCCCTCCAGGTTCGCAAAACTCACGTCCGCGTCCCTCAGCAGGGGCGCTACCCCCTCCAATATGTTGGCCTCCCCGGGCGGCAAATGGCCCTCGGGAAAGTCCGTGCCCAACATGATGTCTCCCACCGCACGCAGGCGCAGCTTCACCCCAAGCTTTGCCCCCTCCGCCGCTTTCGCGGGGGGGAGGAGGCTTAGGGGAGGGCTAGAAGGAGGAGCTACAGGGGCTAGAGCAGAGGGTAAGGGCTGCGAGGGCGCTAAGGCCTCCCCCCCTGTTGTCTCTATAGCCCCCCTCGGTAGCCGGGGGGTAACACACCCTGTCCCCCCCAGTAGCCCCAGCAGGAGGGTTGCCCACAGGCGCAGGCCCCGCGGTTTTCTGCTGGGCGGGTATGGGGGCGTCTTGGGCGGCGGCATTTCCCGTCCACCCCCATGGGCAATGTCCCCGCGCATTCCTCCCATACCCGGTATGGGCCCGGGTGTATTGCGTACAGCTGTTTTCACTGCGCTCCCCCGGGGGGCGGCGGGGGCGAGGGGGCGGTTTCCCCCCTGGAGGGTGCTAAGCCCTCTCTGGAAGAGGGGGTAGAAGGGGGTGGTTGCGGCAGCAGGGGGCCGTTTTTGGAGGGCCCCTCGGCGCCCTCTTGCAACTGGCTGCGCAGGCGCAGCAAATAGAAGGCATAGGCCAGCAGGGCCAGCCAGACGAGGGCATAGCTGAACCAAATATAGCCCCAGCCCCCCTCTACGCGGCCCATGCTAAGGGGGGCCTCCGGGGACATAGCCCAAAGGGAGGCGAGAAGGGTATGGCTCAGGGTATTCACAGGCCCTCCGGGCCAGGGTGAGGGGTAGTAGGGCTAGGCTTAGGCACAGAGGGGGGTAGCTTAGGCGACAGTGGAGGGGGTGGGGGCGGCATGGCCACTTCCAGGCCCCGCTGCTTCAACGCAAAGTGCGTGCGCAGCACCACCAACAGCGCCGCCGTACACAAAAAGGCCACGCTGTTATAGTGCCATACAAAACGCATGGGGCCTTCAATGTCGAGTTTGCCGGTAAAGGTTTGGTGCATGGAGCGCCACCAGGTGACGGAGAAATAGACAATGGGGGCGTTGACTGCGGCCAAAATGCCCACCACGGCGCTCCACCGCGCGCGGCGCTCCGGCTCCTCGGTGAATTGACGCAGGGCCCAATAGCCATAATAGACAATTAATAAAACCGCCGAGGCCGTCAGGCGTGGATCCCACGTCCAATAAACCCCCCAGGTAGGCTTAGCCCAAATGGCCCCTAAAACCACCCCTACGCTGCCGAATAACAGGCCGACTTCCACTGTGGCCTGCGCCAAAGCGTCAAACCCCCAGCGCCCGGAGAAAAGGTAGCCCAAACAGGCTATAAAATTGGCCACCAGCAACAGCAGCGCTACTTGTACAAAAGGGACGTGTACATACATAATGCGCTGCACCTCCCCCATGTATTTTTCCGAGGGCGCCCATGAGAGGCCCAGCCAGGCGCCTATGGCTACCAGCAAAATACTCAAAAAGGCCCACATCCAAACAAGCATTCTCAGCATAGGCTTTTCCTGAGTGCCGTCTTTTAGCACGGCTTGGCCGCCGGCTCTCCCTAAAAGTGCCCCCCCTGGCCCCTTCTTTCCATTCAGTGTTTCAACAGGGGTGGTTGGTGCGCATGCTCCATGCTGTGCGCCATGAGGAAATGCCAGGCCACAAAGGGCTCCTCCTTGGCGCCGGCCATCACTTCAAACAGCCACAGGCCCTTGTCGGCTTCTTCGGCGTCTATGGAGGCTTGCACAGAAAGCACTTCGCTGCGCTCAATCACCATTTCTGCTACGGGCTGCTTGCCGAAAAATACCTGCACAATGGCCTGCCCCTCTTCCTCTGAAAACTCCCAGTGGAAGGTTTCGTGGTCAAACAAAGCACATTCGGCGCAACCTGCACGCAAAACACAATGGGGGTGCTCGGCTAACCACCGCCAAAACCGGTCAAAAGAAACCGTCGTGTTGACTAGGGCTGAAATCATTGGCCCCTTCTACTCCCGAAGGCCTGCCCAAGAAAGCGCTTTATTCCCCGTTATTTTTTGGGCTCAAAGGCAATGGAAGCCAGGCATTCGCGGTTTCGCTCTTTAAACCCAAAGGACAGTTGGCCCCACGGCAACATTTGGGAGAAACTGGTTTCCTCTTCAAGGGAGCGGCCACGTGGCAGCTCCCTAATGCTCAACTGCGTGTATTTTTTCCTAATTTGCTCAAGGCGAAGGCAAACACCCCCCACCTCCAATACCAAAAAGCCCGGGTGGCCCCCCCCACGTTTTAAACGTAAGTCTATGTTGGAAATAACCACCCCATCGGCCAGGGGCAGGGGGGGACTTTCGAAAAACTGAAACAAGTCGTTCCCCCCCTCCTCTGTTTCGGTTAGCTGCGTGCCAAGCACCGACTCAACCTTCTGTTTTGAAAACGGAATTTGTTCAGCCAAGGCTTCAATGACTTGCCACAAGCTCATCTGTTGTTTCATTGTGTTTTCTCCTGGGTTTCATGGTTTGTGTTTGAAAATGTTGGGTTTAATATCCAAAAAGACGGGCGAAAAATCGTTTAAAGGCATTGCCATAATATTTGTCATATTCCTCATCATAGGTTTGGCGGTATGTTTTTTTCCCTTTGGAGGAGGAGGTAACCTCGTGATCTAAGAGAAAAAGTCCAATATCCTTGCGGGCTTTATCCACATCACCGTCCATGAGATATTGGTCATAGATTTCATAATAAAGTGTTCTATTATAATTATGTTCGTACTTCCCGCCATTGGCCTCAATCTCACGTTGAACTTTGATGGCATTGAGGATTGCGGCGCCTTCCGTGACAACCCTGCTTTCGGCATATGCTTTCTTTGAGCTGATGTCCATTTTCCCGGTAACATAGGTCGCATGGCCGACTTCATGGGCCAAAATCTCCACCACATAGTCCGGTTTCCCCTTATATTGAATGTCAATCACAATCGTTTTCTTATTTGGGGTGCAATAGCTTCCGCCGCCTGACGTTCCATATACAATTTTCCAACCTTCATTTTTGAGCCGCTGCAAGTCCGTCAGCAGGCTGGGTGAGAGGGCTACCAGCGCGTCGACTTCGTCCCCCAGGCCCGTTTTGCCAATGTTCAACGCCGCCGCCACATCTTTTTTGCCGATGATGCCGTCACACCTGCCGATGCCCGCCGCAATGTCAAGCCGGTTGAAGGCAGCCGGGTTGTTGAGGAGAAAACGACAAGCCTCCCGCAACTCTTTGGGGAAAGCCGGATTATTCATCGCCGCTTCCAAATCTTTCCTGCTGATTTTGCCGTCTTTTTTGCCTTTGCCTGCCGCGGTGTCCAGCATGTCAAAATAGAGGTTCAACATAGAGAGCGCATTCCTAAACTCTGCCCAATAGCTTTGGTATTCTGCCGTCATCTCCTGAGGGGTTGCGGGCAGCTTCTCAAGCACCATCGCAACATCTTTCCTGCTGATGATGCCGTCGCAAGAGCCCTTGCCCGCACCCACGTCGAGCTGGTTGAAAACAGCCGGGTTGTCGAGGAGAAAACGGCAAGCATCGCGCAACTCTTGGGGCAAGGAAGGGTTTTTCAACGCCGCTTCCAAGTCTTTCTTGCTGATTTTGCCGTCTGCTTTGCCTTTCCCGGCCGCCGTGTCCAGCATGTCAAAATAGAGATAAATCATGTTGAGCGCGACAGCTAAGTCCGCTTTATAACGGGAGTCCGTAGGCGCAAACACCCGGAGCTCCGCCGGCAGCTTCGTCAACACTGCCGCGACGTCTTTTTTGCTGATGATGCCGTCATGGCCACCCTTGCCCGCACCCACGTCGAGCTTCCTGAAGGCGTCCTTGTTTTCAAGGAGAAACCGACAAGCATCGCGCAACTCTTGGGGCAAGGAAGGGTTTTTCAACGCCGCTTCCAAGTCTTTTTTGCTGATTTTGCCGTCTTTTTTGCCTTTGCCTGCCGCCGTGTCGAGCACGTCAAAATAGACGTCCAGCATGTGGACTGCCTGCGCATAACGCTCCTCATAACTCGGCGCCGGAGCTGGAGCTGCTGCCCCCTCAAACTTGTCCAGCAGATTGGCAGGAAGCGTGGTTTTTAGCCCCCCCTCTCCCCCCCTTAACCCCAAAGTTTTTAAAACACCGCCAACACCCTGCCTCAAATTCAACAAACCCGATACACCACCCATAACCCCTGCCCTTCCCTCATTCAAAAACAATGGCCGCAAAAATAACGGCTGACAATGACATTATCTGACTCTGGGTTTAAAAGTTGCTAATACAATTAGTCTATTGTGTGAAAAATGGCCAATGCCAATAGAAAAATACACTAAAAAATTAGCTAGATAGACGGCTAACCGTCCAGCCTGTTGAGGCAAGTTGAAACACAGGCCTCTCGGGGGGGCCTCAAAAACCCAACAGGCCTTTGTGGCTTCGTTGAAATGGGGTTTTGAAGAAGCCTGCGGCCCGACTGTTTCCAACCCCTAAGGTTTTTTCAGCATGGCTTTGGCTTTGGAGGCCAAGGCATTTTCAGGTTGCTCCTCAAGGACTTTGTCCAACCTTGAGAGGGCCTTATTGCGGAGTTGGGTTTTTTCTTCTGAGGAAGAAGCGGCGAAAAACCAGTCCGCATAGAAGACACCTGCGCGCAGCTGCAACTCCAGGTTGTCAGGCATTTGCTTCAACAGCGTCAAAAACTCTGCTTCTGCCGCATTCCAGTTTTGTTCAGCCTGCAGTGCGAGGGCCAGTTTCAGCCGTGCTTGTGTATTTCCCAAATAAACAGCCGTTTGAAAATGTTGGCGAGCCGAGGACCAATGGGCTTGTTGGAGCGCCATGTCGCCCAGTTTGACATAGGCATTGTCCAGGAAAGGGTTTTTCTGAATGGCCTGCTCATATTCCATTTGGGCTTCCTGTGGCCTGCGTTTGGAGGCATAAAGTTCTGCCAAATAAGCGTGGTAGAGGCCATTATTGGGGGCGAGGGAGATGGCTTTTTTGAATTCCTCTGTAGCGCGGCCCGCATCATCCAAACGTTGGTAGGCCAAGCCAAGCAAAGCATGGGCTGCGGCCAAGTCTGGAAAATCCGCTATTAAAGCTTCCAAAAGCGTCACAGCCTGTTGAGGCACATCGGCGACATTCAGCCATTGAATGGCCTCATCCAAGGTAGCTTGGGTAGAGACGGGGACATGCTCGTTGGCGTCCATGAGGGAATTCATGAGTTTTTGGGCTGTTTGAAGCTCCGTTGGCGTCAGCACGCCGCCCAGGGAGGCGCGCAGGGCGGCGAGGGCTTCGTCGTTTTTTCCAAGCCTGAAGTGTGTTTTAGCGAGGGGGAGTTGCCAGGAGGCTTTATCAGGGGCGAGTTGAAGGGCGGTTTGGAGGGCCTCCAGGGCTTGGGGGTCGCGCTCCAACTCCAGGAGGGCGATGCCCAGCCTATAGTGGAATTCAGCCTCTTTGGGTTGCAGGGCAATGGCCTGCCTGAAGGCGGCAATGGCCTCGGTTTCTGCCGTAGTGGGTTGCGAATAAAACAAGAGGCCGCGCATATAAAAAGCCACGGGGCGCGTGTCGTTTTGAAGGCGGGCCAGCAGTTGTTGGGTTTGTCCAAGCCGCACATAGGCCTCGGCCAGGGCGCGTGCGACGTCGAGTTGGGTGCTGTCCTGTTGGTGAAGGCGCTCAAGGGTAGGCAAAGCTTCGCCGGGTTTATTGGCCTGGAGGGCTTCGAGGGCCAGGCGGAATTCGTTGGAGGCAGCGGAGGGGCTACGGCAAGCGAGCAAAGCGCAGACGAGGGTATAGGCGAGGAAGCGTCTCATAGGGGGGCCTAGGGAGAGGGGGGAGAGGGGGCCGGCGGGGGGGGTGTTTCAGGGGAGGCGCCTTTGCCGCCGAGGGCCAGGTTTTGCTGGACAATAAGGTTACGGACGTCGTTGGCAAGTTGAAGCGGCTCATCCCCATAGGCTACCGTATCTATAGGGGGGCCTATTTTAACGTATACGGGGCCGGGGTGAATGTCCCACGAATTTTTAGGCATCAACTTGCTGAAGCCCTCAATGGCGATGGGGCAAATGGGGACGCCGGCTTTGAGGGCGAGGACGAAGGCCCCCTTTTTAAACGGGAAGATTTCGCCGTTGGGGCTGCGCGTCCCCTCGGGGAAGACAACAATGCTGGTGCCTGCGCGGATGCGCTCTATGGCGTGGTTGAGTTGTCGAATGGCTTTGGGGCGTTTGGAGCGGTTGATGAGGATGAAGCCTGAGAAGTAGAGGTACCAGCCTAGGAAAGGGACATAGCCCAGCACATGTTTAGCGATAAAGCGTACATTCAGCGGCAGGACGGAAAGCAAGGCCGGTATGTCCGCGCTGGACTGGTGGTTGCTGACAAAGACGACGGCCCGGTTGGGGGGGATGTTTTCGAGGCCTTCGACTTTGAGTTGGACGCCTCCTGCCCACAGCAAGCCGGGGGACCAGACGCGGCTGGCCAAAAAGGTAACGAAGGGGGAGCGGCGCGCAAGCAGCGCGTGGGCGATTCCGAAAACGCACAAGAAGACAGTCCATACAGCGGTGAAGACGATGCAAAACAGGTTGCGCAACATGGCATTTGCAAAGGGCTCAAAAGGCAGAAAGTGCCTGGCCCACTCGCCTAACACATTTTTGCGCCAAACACAGGTTTAGCTTTGTTTCGCTGAGACTTTTTCACGGTTGGCCGTTTTCAGGACGGAAGGCGCGGGTGCGCAAAACCACCTATGCCGAGTGGATACGTCCTTTGTTGTTGCCCAAACGTCACGCAAAAATGGGTTGGCCGACATGGGAAAGCCACGCGGGGTTTTTATGGAATGCGTGCCGGTCAGCAGTGAAGGCTTAGCGGACAAGGGCGAGGAGGCGAGGGGCCGGCGTTGCTAAAACCCAAAAGGAGGGAGTTTTCCTATGAATAAAAAACACTCGAAAATTGCAACACTCTTGTTTTCTTCTCTTCTCGCTGTCGGCATGCTGGGTTTCGGCTCCGCTGAAGCAGCAGCCCCCGGCAAAACTTATGCCGTTTTTAACCCCTATGAGAATGTGGATTGGGAAGCTTATGGGCAATACAAAGCCAACTTTCACGCGCATTCCACCAACTCCGACGGCAGCAACACCGTCGCGGCCATGGTGGAAGACCACTATGCCAAAGGTTTTGACATTCACGCGCTGACGGACCACGACGTCCTCTCCCCCAACTGGGTGGAAGCCCGCAACGGCGTCACGGCTGCAAGGAGAGCCGAAATAGAAGCCGGCGTCGGCCGCAACGGCCGGGGGATGATGGGCCTGGACAACACGGATGAGCAGTCGGTAACGGACCACATCAACTCCTTCTTCGCCCCTTTCAACAACGCTTCGGGCGCAACCATGGCGAGCACCATCGCCGCGGTTGAGGCCTTGGGCGGCATAACACACCTCAACCACCCGGGACGTTATACGGGTGGCTCCAACAGCAACGACGCCACCTCCATGGCCGCCTCCAATAACCCTGCCCAAGTCCAAAAATATGTCTCCCTCTTTATGGCCTATCCCTCCTGTCTGGGCATGGAGATTGTGAATAAGATTGACAACGAGTCCAAGAGCGACCGCATTTTGTGGGACAACATTTTGAAACAAACCATGCCCCAGGGCCGTTTCGTCTGGGGCTTCTCAAATGACGATACGCACAGCATCAACGCCACGGGCTATTCATGGAATGTCATGTTGATGCCCGAGTTGACTCAAGCAGCAACGCGCCTCGCGATGGAAAGCGGCGCTTTCTATGCCGTCAGCCGCGTTTCGCGCCTGGACGGCATCAACCGGACTTATCCAACGGGCGGTGAGGTGCGCGGCGACGGCAGCACCGCAACCCTCTATCTTTTGGAGCAGCCCACGCCCCGCATTTCCAAAATTGAGGTGGACCGTGCAAACGGCAGCATTCGCATCAGCGGTGCGGACTATGAGACAGTGGAATGGATTGCCGACGGTGTGGTGATTGCCACAGGCGAAACCCTTCTGCTGGGCGAGCATGAAGCGGCGATTGGCAACTATGTGCGCGCTCAGTTGAAGAGCAAGACCGGCATTGCTTTCACGCAGCCTTTCAGCATTGGCCTTGAGGACAACGGCAAGGTGGAACTTGTCCGCGCAACGCCGTCGGCTTCCGTCCAGAAACTCAATGGCAACAAGAATGAGCTGACCCTCCAAATTGTGGAAGTCTATTCAGATGGCACGCAGCAAAGCATTGAGAAGACGCTCCTCATAGCCAACAACGCAGCGGGCGTCTATGAAGTCGGCGCCTATAGGGTATATGTGGACACCAAGGGCAACACCCAAGTCCGCGAGTGCTATCTCATCCACTGATTCGGGGCAACCCGAAGTCCCCGCAGAGCAACATTGTGGGGAGGAACTTCAAAAAGGGCGGGGGGGCTTGTTGTTGAGGCCTCTCCGCTTTTTTTTGTCTTTAGAGAGGGGGGGTTATTTCCTGGGCTTACGGCCCGGGCTGTTTCAAAAACATTTCTTTCACCTTGCGGACGTTGTTTTTTCGCCTGCCGCATTCTTGCATAAAAAATTTCCCTCCGAGGAGGGGAATTCCTACAAGCCCGCCGCAGGCGAAAAACCCCCCCCTACATATTTTGAGGCGCAGCAATGCCCAACAAGCGAAGGCCCGCGCCCAGCGCCGTACGCACGGCTTCCACGAGGGCCAGGCGTGCGCAGCGCAAACGCGGGTTGTCCTCGACGAGCACCCGTTTGCTCCTGTCCTGGTTCCCCAGCGTATACCAACGGCTGAAGGCCGCGGCCCCGTCCAGCAGCCAGCGCGCAATGAAGGAAGGCTCATTCTGCTCCACAGCCTCCTGGACAAGCTCCGGCAATTTGGCCACCCACCGCAAGAGGCTTTGCTCCTCGGGCAGCCTCAACTCCTCGGCACAAGCGTCCTCCAAGGGATAGGGCCCTTCCAAGGAGGGGGGGCTAGGGTGACCAGAGGGGCTAGGCTGGTTAGGGGGGCAGCCAGAGGGGTTAACCGCCTTTTTTAAAATAGCCGAGGCGCGCGCATAGGCATATTGCACATAAACCCCGGTATGCCCCTCAAAACTCAGCACCTCCTCCCAGTCAAAAACATAGTCCGTGCTACGCCGGTTTTTTAAGTCCCCAAACACAATGGCCCCCAGGCCGATTTGCTCCGCCAAAGCTTCGGGCGCCTCGCTGTGGATTTTTCCCTGGGCCATGTTGTCGCGCACTTTTTCCAAGGCGCGGGCCTGGGCTTCGTCGAGGACTTCCGACAAAAGGTGCAGCTGCCCTTTGCGCGTACTCATGCCGTGTACGCGGCCGAAAGCGACGTGCGCCAGGCGTGTGGCCCAGGGCTTGCCCATTTTTTCGAGCACGGAAAAAACTTGGCGAAAGTGCAGGGCCTGGTCCGCGGCGACGACATAGAGGGACTTGTCGAAGGCAAAACGCTCGAAACGGTCCACGGCTGCGGCCAAGTCCCGGGTGGCATAGAGGGTAGAGCCATCGTTTTTTTTGAGGAGGATGGGGGGTTCACCGTCGGCATAGGGCAGGTTAACAATAAGGGCCCCCTGGGAGGTACAGGTGCCCAGGCTATGGGAAATATCCTCAATAACCCCCTCCATTTTACCCTGATAGAAACTCTCCCCCTCATAGGCCTCAAAGTGGATGCCCAGCCGCGCATAGAGGGCCCTAAAGTCCACCAAAGAAGCCTCCCTAAACTCACGCCAGAGGGCCAAAGCCGCCGCCTCTCCGGCCTCCATACGTGCGAAGAAGGCGCGGGCTTTTTCGTCGAAGGCCGGCTCCTTTTCCGCCTTGGCATTGGCTTTGACATAGACGTCGACCAGGTGGCGCATGTTGTGTTTTTGGGTTTCGTCGCCGAAGAGGGCGAAGCCTGCGGCCACGAGGCCGAATTGTTTGCCCCAGTCCCCGAGGTAATTGATACCGACGACATTCCAGCCTTGGGCCCTGTGGAGGTTAGCCAAGGCATTACCAATAACGGTAGAACGTATATGGTGGAAGGCAATAGGCTTAGCAATATTAGGGGAGGAGAAGTCAATAACGACGGTTTTGCCGGCGCCTGAAGTGCCGCAGCCATAAGCTGCGCCCTCTAAGCGCGTCGCCCTGAGTACTTCAGCAGCGAAGGGCATGGGGAGGAGGCGCGCATTGACATAGGGGCCTTGGGCATGGACTTGAAGGCCCTCAATGTGGAGTAGGGGGGCAATTTGGGCAGCCAGTTGGGCGGGGTTTTTTTTGGCGTGTTTGGCCCAAGAGAACATGGGGAGGGTGAAGTCCCCGTGGACTTCCTCAGCAGGTTTGAGAAGTTTTTCCACTTCGGCGAGGGGGGCGGGGAGGGCTTGGGAGAGGGCCTGAGCGAATAGGTTTCTATAATGTTGGAGGACGGGGGCTATCATTTGTCTTCGTTAGGGTGGATGGACTCGTCCAAGCGGCGCAAGACGCCTGCGCGGTTCAGGTACCAGGGGGGGGAAAGGAGGGCTTCGACTTTTTCGCGAAAGCCTTGGACGGGCAAGCCCGAGGCGTGGAGGGTTTCGAGGGCCTGCATTTGGACGCGCTTAGCGGTAGAGGGGGCGAGCAGCAACTCAAGGATGGGCACACGGGCCTCTTCGCTGGGGTGTTTAGCGAGGACGAGGAGGGCGTTAATTTTAACGTCATCGGTCATATCCTCAAGGAAGGGGAGGGCAGCGGAGGGGATAGCGGGGTGTTGTTTATCGACGACATATTGGAGGAAGACCCGTTTTTTCTCCGAGGAGCGCGTATAGGTACGCGAGAGTTTCTGAAGGAACTCGCAGACGAAGGCGAGGGTTTGCTCCTCGGGGAGGAGGTTTTCCAAGACGCGCAGGGCCCAGCTGGTGCCGTTTTCATAGCGTTTGAGGAAGGCCTGAGTGGTTTCGACGGCGGCCTCTCCGCGCTCGCTCAAAATTTCGAAGACGGTTTCTTTTTCTTCGGTGTCTCGGGTTTGGGGTTCCACGGAGAAGGTGAAGCGGGAGAGGAGGGCCTCGGTAGCCTCCGGCACATACAAGGCGCCCAAGGCGTCAATGGCGGCCTGTCTTATGCTGGGGTCTCCATATTTCTGAGAGAGTTTGGTTTTGAGTTTTTCAGCTTTTTGGGCTGGGGAGCGGCTAAAAATATCGAAGAGTCCCAAAATATTTCTCCACAAGGCGCTAAAGTTTCAAGCGCTCACGCACATGGGTTTTATAAGCGGATTCCAAATGTTCAACGGCATGGATATGGGTAGGGTTTTCCAGGGGGGGCACGTGGATTTGGGCAATCAGGTAGAGGTTACCGATAGCATTCCCCTTAAGGGAGGGTACCCCCCTTTGTTTCAGGCGCAGCCGTGTCCCCGACTGGGTACCGGGGGGCACCATAACGGTAACAGAGCCGCTAAAGGTAGGCACTTGGACTTCAGCCCCCAGGGCAGCTTCCCTAAGGCTCAGGGGCAGCTCCATAGAGAGGTTATTCCCCTCCCTTTTAACGATGGGGTGAGGGAGCACATCCACCTCAATATACAAGTCCCCTGGGGGTCCTCCGTGCTCGCCGGGCGCGCCCTGTTTGGCCAGTCTGACTTGGGAGCCTTTGTCGACGCCCGCCGGTATTTTGACGTCCAAGCTTTTGCCATTCATTTGGATTTTGCGTTCCACGCCGCGCACGGCCTCTGCGAGGTTGAGGGTCATACGCATGTGGAAGTCAACGCCTTTTGTGGGGGCGCGGGGGGGGGAGCGGCGGCCGAACATTTGTCCGAAGAAGGACTCGAAGTCAAACCCGGGGCCCTCCCCATGGGGGCCGTGGCCGAAGCCCTGCTCAAAGCGGAAGCCTGAGGGGGCGCCCTGTTTATAAGTGCGGTAGGCCTGGGCTTTTTTCTCGTCAAAGCCGAAGCTTTCGGCCTCAGCGCCGAACTCGTCATAGAGGGCGCGTTTTTTTTTGTCGCCGAGGACTTCAAAGACTTTGTTCAGTTCTTTGAATTTTTCTTCGGCATTTTTGTCATTGGGGTTAACGTCGGGGTGATATTTTTTGGCAAGGCGTCTATAGGCTTTCTTTATTTCCGCCTCAGAGGCCTGGGGTGATATGCCGAGAATGTCATAATAGCTGTCCGACATGGTGAGAACGCTCTATGCTGCAATTGAAAGCAATGCAACTGGATTGCCGGCCCAGACGGGGCCTTTGGGCAGGGCTTTTTCTTTGTCTAACCATGGGAAGCCTGTCTGCAAAGGTTTGGGCTGAAGAAAAGGGTGCAAAACTTGAAGACGGCATTGCCGCCATGGTGAACGGCGAGGTTATTTTGCTTTCCCAGTTGAAGTTTGAGGCGCAGTTGAATGTGTTGCGCACGGGTGTTTCGCCTCAGCTTTTGGAGCAGATTCCGCAGGACAGTTGGCCGGCGCTTTTGGACATGGTGATAGCGCACCGTCTTTGGGCAGCCGGCAGCGAAAAAACGGAACTGAGCATAGAGCAGTTGAGTGCGGTAGCGCTGATGGGCGAGCAAGTGAAGAAGGCCTTGGGCCCGGAGGCCCAATACCAGCAATTTTTGCAGAAGCATGACATGGACTCTGCGGATGTTGTGGCCATACTGGAGCGTATTGTGCGTGCGGAGAGCAACCTCCAAGCCAAAATACGGCTGCGTGCGCAGCCCAACGACACGGAGATAGAGAAAGCGCGCAAAGCTTCGCCGGGTTTAACGGAGGCGCAAGTGAGGACTCGGCTTTATGAGGAGAAGTTTCAGCTTTTGTCCAAACAAGAGTTGGAGGCGCAGAGGAGGAAGGCGGACGTAAGAATTTTATTAAAGGTTTCCCGTGGTGGGCTATGAGATTACGGGTTGTCCATAGGGAGGATTTGCCGCAGTTGGCGCACATTGAGGAGAGCTGTTCCTCAAGCCCGTGGGGGATGGGTATGTTAGGGGAGGCGATGGGTTTAGAGGGGGCGTGGGGTTGGGGCATAGAGGAGGGGGGCCGACTCTTAGGTTTCGGCTTATTTTTAAAGGTATTAGACGAGATGCAAGTCCTAACCCTCTGTGTTTTGCCCGAGCACCGCCGTCGGGGGTGTGGGCGCAGGTTAATGGAGGAGGCGGAGCATCTGGCCAGGGAGCTGGGGATGGAGAAGCTGAGCCTGGAGGTACGCCAAAGCAACCTGCCGGCCCTAACCCTTTATGGCCATTTGGGGTTTATACGGGTAGGCTGTAGGAAGGCCTACTACAAAGATGGGGAGGATGCGGTATTGATGGACAGGCCCCTGCGAGGTGGGGAGGGGGGAAAGTCCTGACCCTATCTCCTTGAATATTCCCCCCCCCCAGCCGCCTGACGGCAAAAATGGGGCGCCGCACAAGGGACTTGACAGGGGGGAGCAAAATGTGTACTTGAGCCCTCCTTTTAACCGTATTCCAGAAGTACCCGTCTAAAACGCTATGCCAACCATCAATCAGCTTATACGCAAGGGGCGTCAGAAACTCGTCATCAAGGGCAAAAGCCCTGCGTTGAAGGAATGCCCGCAGAAGCGCGGTGTTTGCACCCGTGTTTATACCACCACACCGAAGAAGCCCAACTCCGCTATCCGCAAAGTGGCCCGCATTCGTCTCGTGAATGGGATTGAGGTGACTTCCTATATCCCCGGCGTAGGCCACAACCTCCAAGAGCACTCCGTGGTGATGATAAGGGGGGGGCGCGTCAAGGACTTGCCGGGTGTACGCTACCACATTGTTCGCGGCCGCCTGGACTCGGTGGGGGTGCAAAACCGCAAACAGTCCCGCTCCAAATATGGTGCGAAGAAGCCCAGCTAAGTGTCCACACCCCGCCTAGGCTTCCAATATGTCGACTTTGAAACAGCAGAGGAAATGAGAAATGCCGCGTCGTCGCGTCCCGAATAAGAGAAAAATTCTGCCGGACCCCAAATACCAGGACAGGTTGATTACGAAGTTTGTAAACGACTTAATGACGGGGGGGCGCAAGTCCATAGCGGAGCACCTTTGCTATGACGCCTTCGCATTGGTGGAGGAGCGCTCCAAGGAAGACCCGCTGAAGACTTTCAAGAAGGCCCTCGAAAACGTGAAGCCCGTGCTTGAGGTGAAGAGCCGCCGCGTGGGTGGGGCCAACTACCAAGTCCCCGTTGAGGTGCGCCAAGACAGGCGGGTAGCCTTGGGGATGCGGTGGATGATACAATATGCCAAGGCGCGTGGCGAAAAAACCATGGTGGAGCGTTTGGCCGCGGAAATAATGGATGCGGCGAACAACCGTGGGGCCTCGGTGAAGAAGCGCGAAGACACGCACAAAATGGCCGAAGCCAACAAAGCGTTTGCGCACTACCGCTGGTAGGCAAAGCAGGCGCTGTTAGGCGAAGCAGGGTTTCCTCGAAGGTTTTTGGAGAATGCGCATGGCGCGCGAATACCCCATCGAGCGCTATAGAAACATTGGCGTTATGGCCCACATTGATGCGGGCAAAACGACAACGACGGAGCGCATTCTCTATTATACCGGCGCCATCCACAAAATGGGGGATGTGGATGCGGGCAATACCACCACCGACTTTATGGAGCAGGAGCGCAAGCGGGGCATTACCATTACCTCCGCTGCCATCAGCGCCTTTTGGGAACGTAGAGGACAAAAATACCGCATTAACATTATAGATACACCGGGACATGTAGACTTCACCATAGAGGTAGAGCGCTGCTTGCGTGTATTGGACGGGGCGGTAGCCGTTTTTGACGCGGTGAGTGGGGTAGAGCCCCAATCCGAAACCGTTTGGCGCCAAGCCGACAAATACCACGTCCCCCGCATTTGCTTCATTAATAAAATGGACAGAATAGGCGCGGACTTTGAGGCCTCTGTGCACTCCATACGCGAGCGTCTGGGCGCCAATGCCTGTGCTTTGCAACTGCCGATGGGCAGCGAAGACAAATATGTGGGGGCCATCGACTTAATACGGATGAAGGCCCTCTATTTTGAGGAGAGCGAAGAGGCTTCCAACGTGAGGGTGTTGGAGATACCCGAGGCCTATGCGCCGCAGGCTGTGGCCGCGCGTATGAAGTTGTTGGAGCAGGTAGCCGAGGTAGACGACGGTTTAATGCTAAAATTTTTAGAGGGGGACGGCAGTGATATCAGCGAGGAGGAAATAGGTATCGCCCTACGCAAGGGTTGCATAGCGCTAAAGCTATTCCCCGTATTATGCGGCTCCTCCCTCAAACACCGTGGCGTACAACCCCTGATTGATGCCATTGTCGACTATTTGCCCTCCCCCCTGGACATTCCCCCTGTGAAGGGCAAAGTCCCCAAGACGCAGGCGGAGGCTGAGCGCGAGACGTGTGACGAGGCCCCCTTTGCGGCCTTGGTATTCAAAATTATGTCCGACAGTTTTGGCTCTTTGGCCTTTGTACGGGTTTATTCCGGCATGCTAAAGGCGGGGACGGTGGTTTATAACGCCTCGAAGGGCAAGCGCGAGCGGGCGGGGCGTTTGGCGCAAATGCGTGCGGACAAGCGCGAAGAGTTGTCCCTGTGTTTGGCCGGGGACATTTGTGCGATTGTAGGCCTGAAGAATGTGGCGACGGGCGACACGCTTTGTGTGGAAGGCCAGCCCATTTTGCTGGAGAAGATAGATTTTCCGGAGCCCGTCATTGACTTGGCCTTGGAGCCCAAAAGCCAGGAGGACCAGGAGAAGTTGGGCTTGGCTTTGCAGAAGTTGTCCCTTGAAGATCCTTCCTTTCGCGTACGCATTGACGAGGAGACGGGGCAAACGATTGTGGCGGGGATGGGCGAGTTGCACCTGGAGATTGTGGTGGACCGCCTGCTTCGCGAATACAAAGTGCAAGCCAACGTAGGCGAGCCTCAAGTGGCCTATAGGGAGACGGTGACGCAGCCTGCGGAAGGCGAGGGCAAATACATACGCCAGTCCGGCAGCAAGGGACTCTATGGCCACGTGCTGTTGCGCGTAGAGCCGGGGGCGACGGGAGCGGGTTTAAAGTTTGAGAGTGTATTAGAGGGTGAGGAGGAGATACCCTCGGAGTTTATACCGTCCATAGAGCGAGGGGTAGTGGAGGCAACCACCAGTGGGGTTTTAGCGGGCTACCCCCTGGTAGACTTAAAAGTAGTGTTATTGGGGGGCAGTTTTGACGAGAAGGACTCGGACGAAATTTCTTTCAAGATTGCGGCTTCCATGGCTTTTCGCGAGGCCTGCAACAAGGCGATGCCGGTATTGTTGGAGCCTGTCATGCGTTGTGAAGTCCTCACGCCCGAGGCTTTTATGGGGGACGTCATGGGCGACTTAGGCGCGCGTCGCGGGAAAATTTTGGCGATGAGTCCTCGGCAGGGGGTGCAAGCCATTGACGCCCTGGTGCCCTTGGCGCAGCTGTTCGGCTATACGACGGATTTGCGCTCCAAGACGCAAGGGAGGGCTTCCTTCTCGATGCGGTTCGATCATTATGCCGCCTTGCCGGAGAATGTAGCCAATACCCTTATTGTACGCTTGCGGGGTTATTGAGGCGGCTTTTTTTGGGCCTGCGGCCCGGCTGTTTCTAAAACGGTTTTTTTGCCCTCCGGGGGGGGAATTTTAAAAACGGCCCGTAGGGCGAAAGAAATATTTTTTACCCAGCCCGCCGCAGGCGAAACAACCCCCTTAAAAAGTGTATAGACTTAAACCCAAAACGCTCTAGTGTTGGCGTTTAGCTTCCGACAAAAAAGGCAAAACATGCATACACCCCCCTGGCAGTCCCAGCAGCACTCTTTGCAGCAAACCGTTGAAGCGCGGCTGTTGGAATATACGCAAAGCCGCTGGGCGCACGTGCCCAGTCGCCTTGCCCAAAGCATGGCCTATTCCCTTTTGGACGGCGGCAAGCGCATGCGCCCTGTGTTGTGCCTGGGTTTTGCGCAGGCGCTGGGGCCTTTGCAGCCTTGCGCCTATGACGCGGCCATGGCCGTTGAAATGGTGCACTGCTATTCCCTCATCCACGACGACTTGCCCGCCATGGACGACGACGATTTGCGCCGCGGACGTCCCACCAACCACAAACAATTCGGCGAGGCCATGGCCATTTTGGCCGGGGACGCTTTGCTGACGGAGGCTTTTGCGGCGCTGGCCGGGCCTTTGGGCGCCGTATTTTCCGCTGAGGAGGCCGGTATACGGGCACGTTTATGCCAGGAGTTAGCAGGGGCAGCCGGGGCTTTGGGTATGGTAGGAGGGCAAGTGTTAGACACCGCCGAAGGCCGCCCCGCGGAATTGGACTATTTGCTGCGCCTGCACAAAATGAAAACGGGGGCCCTGATAAAAGCCGCATGCCGCATGGGCGTGGTGGCCGCGGGCGGAAACGCCCAAGCCCTGGAGGCCGCCGAAACCTATGGCGAAGCCGTGGGGCTGGCCTTTCAAATTGCGGATGACTTGTTGGACGTGGTTGCAACGCCCGAGGCCATGGGCAAGCCGACAGGGGCGGACGCGGCAGCCGGCCGTGCGACTTTCCCCGCGGTATTGGGTTTTGAGAAGGCCCAAGCCATGGCCGCGCAGCAGGTGGAGACGGCGCTGTCGGCCCTCAGCCGGGTGGAGCCTACCCCCGGGCTTTTGGCCGGCCTTGCGCGTTTTTCCGTGGAGCGCAAGCATTGACGCCGTGGGAAAGCCTGCCCTTCCCCAAAGCCATACGCCAGCTTCCCGCGGAGGTTTTGCCGCAACTGTGTGAGGCGTTGAAGCAACACATGCAAAGCAGCAAGCCGCCCGGGTTTGAGCGGGCTATGGCCGCAGTAGAATTAACGGTAGCCCTCCACCGTATATTTAGAAACCCCTATGACGCGATATTATTTGAAGAGGCCTCCCTGGCCTTGGCGCATAGGCTGCTGACGGGGCACGTGCCGGGTTTTTTGACGCCCTTGCAAGCCCAGGCCTTGCCCCACCCGCAGGACCTATTCGACACAAGCCACGGCCCCGCGGCCCTGGCGCAGGCCTTGGGGTTGTTGGAGGGCCGTCGGCGCTGCGCGCACGGGGGCAGGGTGGTGGTGGTATTAGAGGAGGAATACCCCTTATACCGTGGGAGTTTAGAAGCCCTATGCCGGGAGGGGGCAGCTCAGTTGCCCTGGCTGGGGCTATTGTTGCGCCGTGGGGGGGGAGGGGAAAGGGGGGGAGGCCCTTTTTTAGCTTTAGAGGACCTAAAGGCCCTTCTAGGGGGTTGGGGTATTTCCCTATGGCCCCTGTTAGGGGCTACTCAGGACATAGGGGGCCTAGAGGGGGTATTAAGGCGAGCCAAGGCCGCGCACAAGCCCCTGCTGATACACCTACAACTGTCCGAGCTGCCCGAGGGGGCGGCGCCTTTAAGGCCGCCGGGTATGGAGGCGAAGCTTGAGGTGCTGCGCAGCCTCATGGAGGCCGACGCGCGCGTGGTGTTGCTGGCCTCCCCCCCGCTGCCCCCCAGCGAATGGGAGGGGGCCTTCCCCGGACGTATTTGGAGACTGGCCTCCAGCATAGAGCACCGCCTGGGTTTTGCCGCAGGGCTTTTGCAGGCGGGCCTCAAGCCCATTGTGCTGCACGCCGCCCTCCCTGGGGTTGAGCAGCGAGAAGGGGGTCCCTATGCCGCCCCCCCTGGGTTTAAGCAGCCGGGAGGGGGTCCCTATGCCGCCCCCCCTGGGTTTCAGCAGCCGGGAGGTTCTCCATACGCTTCCCCCCCTGGGTTTCAGAAGCCGGGAGGTTCTCCATATGCCGCCCCCCCTGGGGTTGAGCGGTGGGAGGGGGGGGCCTATGCTGTCCTCCCTGGTTTATGCGGGGTACCCTTATGCTTATGGAGGTTAGGGGAGGGGCTACCCGAGGGAGCCCTAGGGCGCCCGGGTATTGTATGGGCCGTCCTATAAGAGGAGGGAGGCTACCCTGCCCCCCTCCTATGCCTGGAGGTTAAAAACCCCTGGCCTAGAAAAGGTGGAAGCCTATGCCGATGCTGACGATGTGGGGGTAGCCGACTTCTGCGCGCAGGTTGACGCTTTCAGAGAAATTCCACATGATGCCGTGCTGGAAAATGGGGTGCGCGCTGAAGTGGAAGCCGGAATAGTCCCTGAGTCCCCAGGTAGAGTAGTAGTAGCCGCTGCCCGCCCAGGAGGGGTAGAAAATAAACTCCAACCCAAACCCCGCCTTCACATAGGCCGCAAGTGTGGGCAGGATGCGGAAAGCCCAAAAAGCTTCAACGGGAAGGCTGAACATGAAAATGCTTCCGCTGCCCCCAAGCCTGGTGCCCGCAAACCAAGCGGTGAAGTCCGCGCCCAACTCCAGCCCAAACCATTCGTTAACGGCAGGAATAAAGCCATTGTGGACGATGGGCAGGTGGTAGCGGGCGCTGATGGAAAGCGGGAAAGTCCCCCAAAACCACCACGGAATGTTCAGCGTAATGGCAATTTGGTGCGCGCGTCTCTGCTCGCTGCTGTCCAACAAATGCCCGGGCGCATGCCAGTTTGTGCTGGACTCTGAGTGGGAGGCATTGCTCCGAGGCGCGTCGCTCTCGCCAGAGTGGTTTGTTGAAGACTTGGAGGCGGGTTTTGACTCAGAGGCCGTCGTCTTTTTCTCTGCATTGCGCGTCTGCGCCTGCGCAGAAGACATGCCTCCCAAAGCCAACATCCCTACCGCCAACCACGCCACTGCGGCTGTCCAACCTCTATCATATTTTAACATGAGCTTTCCTCCTGTGGGGTTTCCTCTGTGCTGACTTCGTCCATACCTGAAAAAACATTACCATTTATGCAAAAGGCGTTTCATGCCCAACAGCGTTTCAACGAGACGTGTTTTTTTTCAGGCCTCCTTCAAATACCTAAAACTTAAACCGGCATAGAATTTGCTGCCATAAATATATGGTGGGTTGTGCAGCCAGACATACAGTGTGAATTGTGGAGGGTTTTTTCTGCACAAAGAAAATTCCATGCGTTGTTTTTTTGAAATTTGGAAAGCAAAGGGAAACTTAAATGGGCGTTTGGTCAGAAAAATTCAATCGGTTGACGGAAATTCTGCGCGGCGTTGAAAAACAGTTTGGGAAAGAGACGGCCGTCCAGTTGGGTGGACAGCTTTCTTTGGCGCCCATAGGCAGCGTGCCTACGGGCTCGCTGGCTTTGGACAGGGCTTTGGGGTGCGGCGGCTACCCGCGGGGCCGCATTACGGAGTTGTCCGGACAGGACAGCTCCGGCAAAACCAGCTTGGCCCTCCTGGCCATAGCCGCCGTCCAAGCCCAGGAGGGCGTTGCGGCTTTTGTGGATGCGGAGCACGCGTTGAATGCGGCCTATGCCCAAAAATTGGGCGTGCAAACAGAGCAGTTGGTTTTTATTCGGACTTCCACGGCCGAGCAAACCTGGGGCGTCGTGGAGCGCTTGCTGCACAACAATGCGGTGGACTTGGTGGTGGTGGACTCTGTCACCGCCTTGCTTCCCAAAGCGGAAATGGAGTCCGAGCAGGCCTTGCAGGGCAACTTGCAGGCCCAAACGCTCAGCCATGCCCTGCGCAAATTGTCGGGGCCCTTGTCCAACTCCTCGTGCGCCCTGCTCCTCATTAACCAGTTGCGCTATGCTGCCTCCCCTCCACCCTCCCTCGCTAATACCCCTGGGGGCGTTGCGCTTAAATTCCTTTCGTCCATACGTTGCCAGGTGGAATGTGTCCATATTTTGAAGGAGGACGCCAAAGCCGTGGGCATGCGCGCGCGCGTCAGCGTGGCCAAAAACAAATGCGCGCCCCCCGCAGAGCCCGTCGAGTTTGAAATGTATTTTGAAAGGGGCCTATGCAGGGCTACCGAAGCCTTAGAAATGGGGTTAGCGGCGAAGGTAGTAGAGCGCAGCGGGGGCGGCCTGTTGTTGGACGACACGCGCCTGGGCCAAACCCCCAAAGAGGCCGTGGGGTTTTTAAAAACACACCCGGAGGTATTGGAAATGTTGGTGGCTTTGGTGAAGGGGGGGGCCTAGCCAAACACCAGCGCCACATAGGCCAGGGGCAAAGCATAAAGTTGGGCCTTAGCCCGCGGGGAGTTAAGGAGGGGGGGGCAGAGTTGGTGGACGCTAATGGAGGCAAGCCCCGGGCGGAATACGCCGCCGCCTTGCATTTTGAGGGCGGCTTCCTTGAGGGCCCACAAGGCTGCCGGCCCCTGCGGACAGGCCCCACAAAGCGCCCTTTCAGCCTCGGAAAAGGCGCGGTGGGCAATGCGCCCTATGCGCGCCTCGTCGGCCTTGTCGCAAATGTCCAGCCCCACGGGGAAAGGCGCAAAGGCGACCCCCACATAACAGGGGGTATGCGAAATGGAAAGCTGCCCCTCCGCCCATACCTCCCCCCCCCGTAATACCAGGGGCGGCCCCTCCTCCTGGGACAAAAGCTCAAAGGACTCGGCCGGGCCCCCCAGGGTTTTGGACAGCAACCCCTTGGCCATTTGCCGGGACTGTTTCCACTCAAGGCGGCGGCGGGGGTGCGAGAGGGCTTGCCATTGGGTATTTTCCCTGGGGCTGAGGGCGGGGCCAGAGTTAGAGTTAACCTCTTCCTCTAGCGGTGCTACCCATAACCCAATACCCTGGGGTAGAAGACAAGCCTCCCCTAAGGCTAAGGTAGGGAAACCATAGCCCCCCCCCTCCCCAGGGTGTATCTGCTCACTCATGAGGTATAGGATTTAAGGTGGTTTTGGTTTTAATTTCTACAATTTTTTAGGAGGGCTCCCATAGAGTGTTTTTATTCGCCCCTGGCGGGGCGGCCTTTTAAAGTAGGGGGCTATGGGGGCGAAGCCCCCAAACTTGCCTCCACCTCTTTCCATAAACGCCCCAACTCCTCCCCCAACACCTCCGCCGTATGCCTTAACTCCTCCTCGCTGTGCAGACTGGAAAGAAAAAACCGCAACCGCGCCGCGGACTCCTCCACCACGGGGTGCAAAATGGGCTGCACGTTAATGCCGCGGCGCTTGAGGGCGTCGGAGAGTTTGAGGCAAACATAGGAGTTGCCCACAATGGCGGGCACCACGGGGGTGTCCTTGGACATGCCGGTGTTAATGCCGCGCTCATGCAAAAGTTGGAGAAACAGCGTCGCGTTGGCCTGGAGTTTTTGCACGCGCTGGGGGTGGGCTTGGAGTTGGCGCAGGGAGGCGAGGGCGGCGGCGGCGTTGGGGGGGGAAATGCCCACGGAATAGACAAAACCCGGCGCGGTATATTTCAACCACTCCACAAGCGCGTGGGAGCCCGCAATATAACCGCCGCAACTGGCAAAGGACTTGGAAAGCGTCCCCATCCACAAGTCCACCTCCCCGCGGGGAATGCCATAATATTCGCCAATGCCGCGGCCGGTAGGGCCGACGGCGCCCGCACTGTGGGCCTCGTCCACCAACAGCAAGGCCGCGTGGCGCTTTTTCACCTCCACAAATTGGGGCAAATTGGGAATGTCCCCGTCCATGCTATAGGCCCCCTCAATGCAGATGAGGACGCGGCGAAACTCCCCGCGTATGCTGCCCAATATTCTGTCCAGGGCTTGCCAGTCATTGTGGGGGAAGGGGCGGCGTTTGGCCCGGGAAAGTTGGGCCCCCTGTATAATAGAGTCGTGCGCCAGCGCGTCGTGCACCACCAAGTCCTGCGGCCCCAGCATATGCCCAATAACGGTAACGTTGGTGGCATGTCCGCTGACGAGGACAATGCAGTCCTCCGTGCCGAAAAACTCGGCCAAAGCCCGCTCCAACTCCAGCGTGAGGGGCTTTTCCCCCGAGGCCATACGGCTGGCGGAAACCGAGGAGCCATAGCGCTCAATGGCCTCCTTGGCGGCCTCACTCACCACCGCGTCCCCGGAGTTGCCGACATAGTTATAGGAGGAGAAATTCAGCATGGGCTTGCCATTCACCTGCGTGGTGTTTTTGCAAATGGACTCGTGCACGCCGAAATAGGGGTTTTGTACGCCCAGGCCTTCCAACCAGGCCATACGGGCCTTCAACTCCACATACTCAGGGAATAACTCCACACGGTAGCTGGAGGGCTCCCCAACAGGGGGGGGCATAGGGTTAGGGTTGGAGTTGGGGTTAGGGCCGGCGTCGGGTTGAGGTTTAGCCCCCCCCTCCCCCTTGCCGAAATGCTCCCCTTTGGCGCGCAGTTGGGCCCGGGCCTTTTGCATAAACCCCAAAAGACGCCCCTGGGCGTTATGCCACCAGAGGTTGGCCACCACCCCGTCCTCGGTTTTCTCCTCCACCTCCACCGTGCACAACACCCTCCCCTCCAGGGGCCCCATTTGTACAAACCGCTCAAACCCCACGGGAAAACCGGCCTGTTGGTGCTTCAGCCAAGCCCAATAACCGGCCAACTGAAAGCTTGCGTCCAGCACCCGCGGGTTGACGGCCCAGTTTTGGCGGGGGCTGTGGGCCTCCCAGTCCGCCAATTTGGCCGAGTCCACCCAACCCTGGACGACGCTGTCCCCGAGGGCCTCCACGGAAAGCAGGCCCTGGAAGCGCGGCCCATGGAAGGTGTAGCGCGCATAAAAAGCCTCCACACTCAGCGGCAGGGGGGCGGCAGGGGGCAGGGGGGGCGGCAGGGGGGCTTCGAGGGAAGTCGCCAGGCAAACCCCACTCTCATAGCACAGTTTCCCCTTGGCCTTGAGGGAAACCTTGCCGTGCCCCTTTTGGCGTACCAGCGCCACCTCCACCGGGGTAGGCCCTTCCACATGCAGGCTGTGGTGCAGTTGCAGGGGGCCCATTTCCAAGGCAGGGGGGGCAGGGGTGGGGGCAGGGGCGGGCAAACTGTCCAAAAAGGCCTGGGCGCACAAGTCCACAGCGTTGGCCAGGGGGAAGACGGTTTTGCCGGCCAGCAGATGGTCTTCAAGGTAGGGGTGGGTTTTGTGGGAGATGGAGAGTGGGGTTTTCCATGGGAGGGGGGGACTCCAGGGGTTGAGGGTTGCCGCCACCTCCCCCTCCTCCCCTTCCAATACCCTCAAAAAGAGGGCGGTACCCTCCTCCTCGGAGAGGAAGGGCACCCCGGCCGCCTGCATGTGTTGCCTGCGGAAAGCGGGAATGTTTTTGGCCATATGGCTGCCCTCCCAGGGGGGAAAGGCGATGGAGACGGCGCGCAGGCCGGGGGGGGCCATGTGGCAAAGCCGGGCGGCCATGGCGTTGGCCGCGCTATAGTCCGTCTGTCCCGCATTGCCGAAGCGTCCGGCCCAGGAGCCGACGACGACGAGGCGTTGGGCCTCGGGGGCCGCCGCCAGCAGGGCCTGCGCCCCGCCCACCTTGGTGTCCACCACCTGGGCGAGGGCCTGCGCGCTTTTGTTTTCCACGAGGGCGTCGGAAAGCACCCCCGCGGCGTGTACCAGCACCTCAACGCCGCCGTGTTTTTGGCGTATTTCCTCGGCATAGGCGGCTACCGCCTCGGGGCGGCAGACGTCCACGCAGGCATAGTGGGCGGACGTTGCGCCCAGGGAAAGCAACTGGGCGAGGAGGGCCTGGGTTTGCTCATTTTGGGGGGAGCGTCCCAGCAAAAAGAGGCGGCAGGCATATTTTTGGGCCAGCGCGCGGGCAAAAACAGCGCCCAAACCCTTGGCCCCGCCGGAAATGAGGGCCACAAACCCGGGGGAAAGGGGGTTTTGTCCCTCGGCAGGGGGCAGGGGGGCCAACTCAAAGCGCTGCCTCCCTTGGGGCCCCACCCCCACCTCCACGGTGGCGTCGCAGGCAAACATTTCCGACACAATGGCCCGGGCAATGTCCGCCGGGGGGGCGGCTGGGTCCACGTCCAGGGCCTTGACGGCGCACTCGGGGCGCTCCTGGGCGAGGGCTTTGCAGAAGGCCCCGGCCCCCACCTGCCCCAATACCCCCTCCAAAGCCCCCTCTCCACCCTGGGAGAGGCCAAAATCCCCCCCCAAGCCGGAAACATGGACAAAAGCCGAGAGGTTTTTGGGACTTTTTTGCAGCAAGGCCAGCAGGGCTTGGCTGGGGGCCGACAGGGACTCCGGGGGCGTGGCATGGGGGCTGCGCAGGTGGCCCAGGTGGATGAGGGCCGCGCTGTCGGCTGCCCCCTCCTCGCCCATTTCCACCCTATAACCCAGGGTTTGGAGTTGGGTAGCCAGGGCTTGGGCCACCCCGAGGCCGTCGGGCAGAATACAAATGGGTTGCGTCCACAAGGGGTGGGCGGGGAAGGCCAGGGAGGAGGCCAGGAGGGGGGCAGGGAGGAGGAGGGGCCTCTGCAAACACAACGCCGCCCTCCGTCCGGCCGCCGCCACAGCCACAGGCGCCGCCGCCACAGGCGCCGCCTTCAACGTATGCTGCACCAAGTCCTCCATACGTGTTTCCTTGCCGAACAACTCCTTGGGCAGGTGGCCGAGGGCGGGGAAGGCCTTGGTGAAGGCCTCGTCCAACTCCACCAGCATGAGGGAGTCAAAGCCCAGGTGGCCCACAAGGGTTTGCTCCATGGAAAGCGTATGCTTGGGAAAGGCGCTGATTTTGGACACCATTTCCAGCAGGGCGGCTTCTACCGCGGGGCGTTTGTCCGCGGGGGGGGTTGCGGGGGCCTCCCCTACCCCGTCCAGCTTGGAGACGCCCCCTCCGCTACCGTCCACAACCGGGACGGTATGGGCCTGCCCATTGGGTTTAGGGGCCACGAGGTTGGCAAAAGAGGGCAGTTTGGGGCTTTGGGGGGGCCGGGGACTGGGCAGGGGGCTGGGCAGGGGGCCCGGGGGCAGGTTTATGCCCGGCTGTAACTGGCCAAGGGCTTGGGTTTGGGCTTTGAGCAAATCCGCCTGGGTTTGCAGCAAGGCCATTTGCTCTCTAAACAGGCTAATGAGGTTATCCATGGTAGCTTCCTCTGCTGGGGAGGCATGGGGGGGAGGGGTTATGGTGGCCCCAGGGGTAGGGGCGTATCCGTTGCTGGACGTGGGAAGGGGGGGTGTGTTGGTAGGGACGGGCATTGCAGCTGCGGGCACGGAAGTCGGAACGGGGGATATTCCCCCGGCCACCCCCCCTGCCCCACTCCCTGCCCTGCCCCTATCCACCACCCAATAACTTTGGGTTTCAATAGGGGAGGGGGGAAGGTTAAGGGCACAAGCGGTTTGGAGGATGGGCAGGAGGTTGAGGGGGTAGCCTAATACAAACAAACGCCCGAGGGTGTTGAGGAATACCCCACTGCCCCCCCCTGCCTCCCCCTCGCCCAGGCTAAAAAACGCCGCCTCTTTGCCGGCGGACGCCGCCCGCGCAAAGGACAGCAAAGCGCCCTTGGCGCCCACCTGGAGAAAGTGGCGCGCGCCCAAACCCAGGCAGGCCTCCAGGCCCGCGACGAAGTTAACGGGGGCGGTGGCGTGCCGCAGCCAAACGGCCTTGGCCTCCTCCACGTCGGCATAGGGTTGCGTGCTGATGGCGGAGACGACGGGGAAAAGCGGCGGGGCCAAGGCCAGGGCTGCAATGGCCTCCTGCATACCCGGGCCTATGCCCTGCATGAGGGGGCTGTGGAAAGCGTGGGAGACGTCCAGTTTTTGGCAGGAAATGCGGACGTCGGCGAGGCGTTTGGCCAAGTCCTCAATGGCGGGACTCAGCCCGGAAACCACCACCTGTTTGGGGTGGTTGAGGTTGGCAATGCAAAGGCCTGAAAACAGCAGCACATAGGGCTCCACCTCCTCGCGTGTGGCCCGCACGGCCAACATGCTGCCGGCGTCCTCCAGCGGCAGCGCGTGCATGAGTTGCCCGCGCCTGCCCACGAGGGCCACGGCCTCTTGCGCAGAAAGCATACCCGCGGAGGCACAGGCCACAAACTCCCCGAGGCTGTGGCCCAGCGCCATGCTGGGGGCAATGCCGAGTTGTTTGAGGAAGGCGTCCAAGGAGAGGCTGAGGGCCGCCAGCGCCGGCTGGCACACCTGCGTCTGCGTGAGGTAATTTTGTGCCGCCTGGGCCTCAAAAGGCGGGGTGGGGAAGAGGGCCTGGGCCAGGGAGAGGCCCAATTGGGGCTCCAGGGCCCGACTCAGCGCCTCAAAATGCTGCCGCAGGGGCGCAAAACGCTGCACCAAGTCCCCCAAAAGGCCCACGCGCTGAGCGCCCTGCCCCGGAAAGAGGAAAGCCAAACGGCGCTCCTTGTCCGGCAAGGGGGCCGCCGCGAAAAAAACCTCTGCGGGCATGGGGGTTTGGGCATGCATGGCCTGGGCGGCGGCCAGCAAGCGCTCAGCGGCCTCCTGGCTGGAATGGGCAACCAAAGCCAAACGTACCCCATGGGCCGGGCGCAGGGCCAAAGCCGCCGCCACCCCTTCCAACGGGGGCCGGTTGTCGTGCAAGTGCCGGCCCAAAGTGTGGGCATATTCGGCCAACAAAGCCACCGTAGGGGCCGAAACCAGCAACAATTCCGGCAAAGGGGCCTCCAAACCGGGTTGGCCCGCCGCCAAGCTGCTTTCCTGCTGTTGAGCAACCCCATTGCCGCCCACATGGACGGCGGCCGCCTTGCGGGCCGGGGGCGGGGCCTCTTCCAGCAAAAAGTGCGCATTGGTGCCGCCAAAACCGAAGGCATTGACGGCAGCCCGGCGGGGGTGGTGGGGGTGGGGGGGCCATTCCAGCAATTGGGGACTCAGTCCAAAGGGGGAATGGGCAAGGTTAAGCCTGGGGTTAGGCTGCTCGCAGTTGGGCTGCGGAAAAATAAGCCCTTCATGCAAGGAAAGCACCGCCTTCATAAACCCCGCAATCCCCGCCGCCGACATGGTATGCCCAATATTGGCCTTAACGGAGCCCAAATAGCAGGGGGGCAGGGGGTGGGGAGGGGGCTGGGTACACCCCTGGGAGGCAAAAAACTGCGAGAGGGAGCCCACCTCCACCGCATCGCCCACAACCGTAGCCGTACCGTGGGTTTCCACAAAACCGATGCTTTGGACGGGAAAGTCCACCCCCTCATGGGCGCGCTGCATGGCGGCGAGTTGCCCTTCGAGTTTGGGCGTCATGGGGCTTTCGCTGTGCCCGTCGTTGTTGGCGGCGCTGTTGCGGATGACGGCCCAAATGCGGTTGCCGTCGCGCTGGGCGTCCTCCAACCTTTGGAGCACCACGGCCCCCACGCCCTCGCCCATGACAAAACCGTCGGCGCGCTCGTCGAAGGGGCGGCAAAACCCCGAGGGGGACATGGCCCCAATACGCGAAAACCCCACATAATTGTCGGGCGTTAAATTAAGGTAAACCCCCCCGGCAATGGCCATATTGCACTGTCCGGCGCGCAGGTGGATGACGGCCTCGTGCAAGGCGACGAGGGCGGAGGAGCAGGCGGCGTCGACGGCGAAGCTGGGGCCGCCCAAGTCAAAGGCCTGGGAGACGACGGCGGCCACCATATTAATAAGGGAGCCCGGCACGCTGAAAGCGCGCATGGGGGCGGCATGCTCCGCGAGGGCCAGGAGGTTAGGGGGGGGTTGGAGGGGGGGACCGCCAAAATCCCCCTGCGCCAAAGAGATGGCGCGGTGACGTATAACATTCAAGTCCCGGTACTCCGAGACGCTGGCCCCCACAAAAACCCCTGTGCGGCTGCGCTCAAACTCCCGCGCAGCAAACCCCGCATCCTCCAGGGCCTGGCGTGAAATTTCGAGGAAGAGGCGTTGTTGAGGGTCCATGACTTGGACGCGGCGCGGGGCCAAACCGAAGTGCAGGGCGCCGAATTCGTCCATATTTTCAATAAAGGCCGCCCGCCGCACATAGGTTTTGTCCTGGGCGCGCAAGTCCGTGGTGTCCAAAAAAGCGCTGTGCGTCCAGCGCTCATTCCCAATGTCCTCAAAGGCCACGCCGCCGGAGCGCAAAAGCGCCAACAGCCCCTGGAGGTGGGGCGCATGGGGAAAGCGGCAAGCCATGCCTATGACAGCGATGTCCGACATATTCTCAAAGTTTCTCTTTGTTGGCGTATTGCGGTTGCATGTGTTTCCTCTTGGGCCGTCCCCCCTCAAGCGGGAAGGGGCGTTTCGCCTTGAATGCGTTGAATGAGGGCCTCCAAGTCCGCGAGGGTTTGGACGAGGGCCAAGTCCTCGTCGGGCAGGCGCAGGCCCAGTTGCTCCTCAAGGAAGCCCACCAACTCCATAATGGCGACGGAGTCCATGCCCAGCGAGGCGATGACGGTGGAAGGTGTCAAATTATTGAAGCTTTTGCCGTTCACCTCAAAGGCGGCTTTGGCGAAGAGGGCGACAATGTTGTTGTTATTTCCCACAATATTTCCTTTAAAAGCTATTTCCTTGAGAGCCAGTGACGGGCGTGTTTTTGGGCAGCCTCCCTGGCCAGTTTGAGTTTTTGCGCGGCTTTGCGAGAGCGCAGGCGTGTTTTCCCGACGAGGGCGAGGCCCAGAATACGCGCCTTTTGGAGAAGGGCGCGAAGCTGCACATTTCCAGACGAGGAGGGGCGGGGGGCGGCGGCGGAGAGGAGGGTCCCCTTGAGGTAGCGCTCCCGGGTTTTTTGGCGTTGCAGTTTGCCGCTGGAGGTTTTGGGGAGGGTGCCGGGGGGGACAACGACGACGTCGGCGCAAGCAAGTTGGAACAACTCGCTGAGGTGCTGGGTTATTTGGGCCGCCAACTCGCCCTTGTCGGGGGCGCGGGACTCGGCGACAACAACCAACTCCTCGGAGGCCTTGCCCGGCCGCGAGAAGGCGACGACGTTGCCCTGGCGTATGTTGGGCAAGCTGTCCAGGGACCATTCGAAGCGCTGAGGATCATAATTCCGGCCGTTTATAATAATCAGGTCCTTGGAGCGCCCCGTAATATAAACCTCCCCCTCCACCAAATAGCCCAAATCCCCCGTACGCAACCAACCCCCGCCGAAAGTGGCCTCCGTGGCCTCGGGGTTTTCATAATAGCCTTGGGCAACCGAAGGGCCTTTGAGCCAAATTTCCCCCACATGCCTGTCCCCCAGCCGCCTGCCCCCAGCGTCAAAAACAGCCATTTCATGCCCCGGGAAAGCCTTGCCGCAATTCACAAACTCAAGGGTTTGGGGAGGAGGGGCCTCTCCATCAGGAGGGCAGGCAGGGGGAGGGAGGGCCTGCTTTTTAGCCTCATAGAGGCCTTTATCCACCCTATCCGTACGGACTTCCTCCTCCAGGCCTACAAAGGAGATGGCCAACGTATGCTCCGCCATGCCATAGCAAGGCAGCATGGCGGTGGGTTTGAGTTGGGTGGGGGCGAGTTTTTGGGCAAATTCGCGCAAAGTTTGGGGGTTAACGGGTTCCGAGCCGCAGCCGAAAGCGCGCATACAGGACAAGTCAAAGCGCTCCAAGGCCTCGGGGCGCAGGCGCTTGTTGGTCAGGGCATAGGCGAAGTTGGGGGCGAAACTGAGGGTGCCGCGTTTGCGGTGAATGGCCTCCAGCCACAGCCCCGGGTTACGTATAAAGGAGGTGGTAGGCAAAATAACGGAGAGGAGGCCATAAAGGGTAGGGGCAATAATAAACCCAATAAGTCCCATATCATGGTAGAGGGGTAACCAACTCACCGTGACATCCCCCTCCCTGCACGCCAGGCCGTCCACCATAATGGCCTTGCAATTGGCGACGAGGTTGGCATGCGTCACCACCACCCCCTTGGGTATGGAGGTGCTCCCACTCGTAAACTGCAAGAAGCAAGTGTCCCCTGGGAGAATGTTTTCAGGGGTTTGCATACACTCCGTGGGGGTAGGGTTTTGGAGGGTTTCGGCAGAGAGTATGCCTTGGACGGAGGGGGTTTTGGAGAGGGCGGGCCAGAGGACGTTTTCGAGTTTTTGGGGGGTGCAGACGAATTTGGGCTGGGCGCTGGCCATAATGGCGGCGAGGGTGTCGACATAGGCGCTGAGTTTGCCCAGGGACATAGGGGGGTAGACGGGGACGGGGACGACGCCGGCCCAGAGGGCGGCGAAGAAGGTGGGGACGAAGTCCTCGCCCTCGGGGAGGACGAGGAGGAGGCGATCGCCTTTTTGGAGGCCCAAGCGGCGGAGGCAAGCGGCGCGGCGTCGAATGTCCTCATAGAGGGCCTGGAATGAAAATTCGCACTCGGAGCCATTGGCGCGGACGAAGCAGAAAGCGGCGGAAGTTTTTCCCTCAAAGCTTTGAAGTGCTTCAACTAAAGTTTGGTAAGGCGCCGGAGGCGAGCGCGGCGGATATACGGACATGGTGTAGCTCTAAGGAGCAAAGGGGATTCGGTCAAGTTTGGCAAGAGGGGTGAAAAGGGTATTCCCAAGGGGCGTCTTGAGGCGTATATAAAAATAATCCATTAAAATTAATATATTATATTATTGTACGATAGATTTTATAGCATTAAACGCATAAAAAACCACTAAAAAATGAGCAATTTATTGCTCATAAATTTAAGGCAGAGGTTTTTTGTGGGCCTGCGGCCCGGGCTGTTTAAAAAAACGGTTATTTTTATCCCTTCAGGGGGTTATTTTTCGCCTGCGGCGGGCTTAAAAAAAACAATTCTTCTGCCCTACCGGGCGGGGGTTTTATTGCTGGGCCTGCGGCCCGGCTGTTTTTTAAAACGGTTTTTTTACCCTCCGGGGGGGGGTTTGGTGCTGGGCCTGCGGCCCGGCTGTCTCCGCTGCGCGGCCGCAGTAGGTTTCGCCTACCGGCGAGTCACTTTTTTGTGTGACAAAAAAGTAACCAAAAAAACACCCTCTGGGGCCCCGCCGGGGGCTAGGCAGCACTCGCGACCCCCTCGAACTCTTTACTTGATCCACCCCATCATTCCGGGGCCGTTCACCCCGTGCATGTTTGAATTGCTGAAGCACTGCTACCTGCCCCCCTTTGATCGCCGCAGGGGGCTCTCGCCCCCCGCTCGTACTCTAAAACAGTACCCCCCGACGTCGGCTCTACCAAAAGACAGCGCTCATTAATTCTTCGTCTACGTTAGGTATTAAGGCGGGGGGAGTTTATAGCGGGAAGGTGACGGCCTACAGGGATTAAAAACGAGGATGCCCTCCCGATGAAGGGTGCTTAGTTTAGGGGAGAGTGAAGGGGGGGCTAACTGCAATGCCCCAACCCCGATAGGGGGCCTCGCAGAGCCCCGGAGGGTGT